>JADFWF010000282.1 GCA_015222965.1 Pseudomonadota bacterium
GCAACCGCTCGGTGCACTCTGCCCAATAGTCGCCTGGTAGCTACTCCACTGCCAGTCCCCGGCTCCATGTACCATTTGCGCGCGCACCCGGATTCAGCACAATATATCGTGCCAGCTCCAGCAGGTAGCATTGCTTCTCTACCAGTATTGCCTTATACCTCCCCTGAAATACATGCCCAACCCGGTTGTGGTTGCGATTGTAGCTTTGTGTGTACAACCCATTGAGTTGTCGCATGCCTTTACTGAGATTTGCCTCGGGCGTCTCGACAAGCAGATGATAATGGTTCCCCATCAAGCAGTAGGCATGGCACAACCAGTTATAGGTTTTACATACCTGCTCTAGCAATGACATGAACATCTTTCGATCGACGTCATCTTCATAGATTGGTTCCCTGCGATTACCGCGGGACGTGATGTGATAGAGTGCTCCAGCATATTCGAGTCTTAGCGGTCTTGCCATTACATGTCTTCCTTGACTGTTTACACAGCAATCTATCAGATAATCTGCTGTACTTCAAAATCCTCAATCAAAGACCTAACCCTATTACCTCCTATTACTCTACTTTACCCCCTGTTATTCTTAATTTCTCCTTCCCCTATAATCATTTAAGATAGCGCTTCTTTGATTTTTTCCGCAACACGGAATGCATTCGCGTAAATCGTCCAGGTGTATGGTACGCTGCCGCCAGTAGGCATAAAACTGCCATCGGTAACGTAGAGATTATCAACATCATGGGCACGGCAGTCACTATTTAGTACCGAGGTTTTTGGGTCGTTACCAAAACGACAGCCGCCGGCCACCAGATTCTGCGGGGGAGCACCGCTTATATTTGAACGGATATTACTAGCACCCATTTGTTTAAAAACCTTTTCGGAACGCTCATTGATGTAGTGACCAACTTTCAGGTCATGCTGATGAAAACCGATTCTTACTTTTGCCACAGGTGAACCCCATTTATCTTTTACTGCACCATCGAGGCTGACAAAACAATCATCTGTTGGCAGCCAGTCACAAAAGATCTCGTAACGCAGTGTCTGGCTGTCGGTGAAAACTGATTTTAGATTTTGTTGTAACTTTTTACCCCAGACCAGATCATCACCGTCCCACTTTGCACTCAGCGCTTTGCTCATGGTATTGGGATGGCGTAGCAGAAAATCCACGGTACCGCCTTTTACACGCCCACCCATGGATTTATCATCAATAAAGTACCAGTCCTGCAAACCGCGATTAACAAACGGCCCTCTGCTACTCATCTCTTGCGCTGCCAGCTTGTCCATATCGGTATATGTAAAATCACCATTACCCGAACCGCCGGATGAGAACAGTAAATTCTTACCGACCTGGCCGTTGTTATTGGCAAGCCCCTGCGGATGCCTGGGTCCGGTGGATGATAATAACAAGCGGCTGGTCTCTATCGCCTGACAAGCGACCACAAACAGTTTTGCTTTAATACTTTGGCTGATACCGTTAGCGTCGTAATAATCGGCTGAAACTACTTTTCCTTTTGCATCACTGCTCAGTTTATAAACTTTGCACAGCGGTTTTATCTCACAGTTTTCTGTGGCGACAGCCTGGTCAAGCAGAGCAGCTCTGGAACTGCCCTTGGCACCGGATGAACAGCCGTAACTGCCACAGAAGCCAGAGTATTCACAGCTGTTTCTATTATCTTTATCACGTGACAAAATCGCCCTTGGTGTCGGTAGCGAATGCAAACCCAGGCTACGGCAGGCATCATCTATTTTCTTTGATATCGGGTGCTCACTGGTCGGTGGATAAGGGAAGTTTTTACTCGAACGGGGTTCAGCAAAAGGATGATCGGTAAACTGGCCGGAGACACCAACTTCTTTTTCTACCAGAGTGTAATACGGTTCCAGGTCATGGTAACTGATAGGCCAGTCGACGATATTTGCACCCTCGATTGCACCGAATTCAGAGCGCAGGCGAAAGTCTTCTGGTTTTAGCCTGTAAAAGAAACCACTCATCAGATTTGACGAGCCACCGACACAGTTGCCATTCCAGAAATCCCACCCGGATTCTGATGTCGCTTCACCCACCCAGTCGCCGTTACTGTCCGCATCTTCGATAACATGCTGCTCCTCAGAAAGTTTTGGCGTATAAACACTGCGGCGACAGCAGGCGAGCTCATCTTTATAAAAGTCTTTTTCAGTAAACCAGGGGCCTTTTTCCAGAACGATAACGGAGTAACCGGCTCTTGCCAGCGTCAGGGCAACAGGTCCGCCACCGGCACCGCTGCCGATGATGCAAACATCATAATCATTATTTATGTCATCAGGGCTCATGTACTTTCTCGTAACTTATAACGCTCTTGCAACAGCTTATCCCAGGTTCTATCCGCGGGCGGTGCCGGGTAACCCGGTTGATGATTCAGCCATTGCCAGCCGATACCCTTTTTATTGCCACCATAAACCGGATCCATCAGCAGGGCTTCGAGGGTATAGGTCAGCAGCGTGGAAACCCAGCTACGCCCTGCCCGGCTTTTTACGATCACTTCGATGATGTCTTCCTGCATAGCGGCATCTAACTGCAGGAATGTTTTTTTATGCCGCTCCTGTGTCAGACCATCTAACCAGCCGATACCACGAAAGATAAAATCCTTGTCCTCGATATCCGCATTCGGGTTTTCGATGGCATTGTGCAGGTAGATGGTAGCACCGATATCATCTGCACCGGGGGTATCCTCTCCCGCAGGGAACAGGACTTCCTGCACCTGTGCGAGTGTTTGCCAGTCTGTTTCAGTTTGCCAGTCTGCCAGTGGCTGCTCTGCTTTTAACTGGCGAAGCTGAGCAAGTGCGGCACTCGGATAAGTGAGAGCCAGAGCCCCCAGTAAACCCATACGGGTCATAAACTCACGACGGCTGAGATCTATATTTTTATGACTTTTCATTTATTCTGCCAGCGATCAAAAAAAGCCATGAAACGTTTTACCGAGTATTGTTTATTTTCCCGAAAATTAGCCGTGTCCTGTGAATTCAGGATATTGCCAGATTGATCGGTGACATACATATGAGGGTAGCCTTTAGCCGGTGGAAAAGCCGACATAAACTCAGCATTGTCATTGGCATCATTAATATTTACTTTAAGTACGACAAAGGTTTGATGGAGTCTGCTTTCAACCTCGGGATGTTCCTTGATGAAACGATCCATGATATGACACCAGCTGCACCAGTCACCGCCCACTTCGATCAGCACCTTACGATTCGTCTGCCTGGCAAGTGTTAGTGCGTCTCTGCCATCATCATTTGGGTTTCGGTTCTGATCATACAGCCTGCTGTAGACTGGCAGATTATTATCACTCTGTGCAGCTTGTACGCTGGCGCTATCAAATAGCAGCGCAGATAGAAACAACAAAACAGGCATGATTGAAAACAGAAAATTATTCATAATGTTTCATTTCATTATTTAAACAATTAAAATTGTTGTAATACCGGGTCGCACCAACATAACCATTTGAATTAAAGCAACAAACATATAATATACAATCAGCAAATCGGCTTAAACACCGTTTTTTATGGATTTAAACCACGCTTTAAGGAGAAAGCCTAATGTCACGCGC
>JADFWF010000037.1 GCA_015222965.1 Pseudomonadota bacterium
GGGCTTGGTTATCTGATACTCGATTCACGAAATGCCTTGCGTATGGATGAAGTAATAGTTGCCATGATAGTTATAGGTATTATAGGGCTGATGCTAGATCACGTTGTGAAACAACTGGGTAAGGGTGAGGCATCGGTATGGAAACAGATACCCTAGTGAGTGATTAGACAGATGAGTTATATTGAAATAGTTGATTTAAGAAAGGAATATATTGAGAGAAGGACTAAAAAACGCTCTCATACTGACCAGGAAAAAACCGGTGACAAGCTGATTGCGCTTGACGGCATCGATCTTGAATTTAAAGAAGGTGAACTGGTGTGCATTCTTGGACCTTCCGGATGTGGTAAATCAACATTGCTGCGTTTGATCGCAGGCTTTGATAAAGCGACGGCGGGAGAGGTGTTTATCGGTGGCAACAAGGTTAAAAAACCAAGTTCCGATAGTGTTTTTGTCTTTCAGCAGGATGGTTTGTTGCCGTGGATGACAGTATGGCAAAACATGGAGCTTGGTTTGAACCATGTATCCGACGAAGAAGAGAAAGCAGAGAGAGTGAAAGAATATATTGAGCTGGTTGAGCTTAGTGGATTTGAGAACAACTATCCTTACCAGTTGTCTGGCGGCATGAAGCGCAGGGCGGAACTGGCCCGTGCACTGGTGGTAAACCCTGAGATGTTAATGATGGATGAGCCATTCACCGGCCTGGATTTTCTTACCCATATGAAAATGCGCGAAGAAGTTGTGAACATGCACGAGTTTATCGGCAAGACCATGATTATGATCACTCACTTTATCGATGATGCATTGACCATGGCTGATCGTGTCGTGGTTCTCAGTGAACGGCCTACAAAAGTGAAGATGGTGAGAGTGCTTGATGTGCAGCGCCCCCGAAATATAGAAAAAGATCCTGTGCTGCGTGACTTGCGAGATGAAATATATCTGATGCTGGGTGTTAGTTATGTTGTTTAAGGCCAGGTTTTTTATAAGCGGGATATGGCATAATCTTGCCTGGCGTACAGCCATAATTGTGCCGCTTTGGCTGGTACTTATTGCAGCAATGCATCAGCAGCTTAATGTGGCAGAAGACTCGGGGCGTAAGCAGATCACCATGGGTTATATGCCGGTGATAACAAACCTGGCTTCACCTATCCTTGATTATGCCAGTAAGGAAGGTGATGGTATCCGTTTTAAATCGTTAAAGTTCGCCTCGTTTGCCGAGATGGCTGAAGCCTTGCGCAATGGTCAGATAGATGCCGCTTTTATTATCGCGCCGCTAGCTATCAAACTCAGGCAGCAGGGTGAGGATGTGAAGGTAGTCTATATCGGTAATCGCCATGAAAGCACATTAGTCGCCAGAACGGGTCTTGATGTCAAGAATGTCCACGACCTTGCTGGCAAGACAGTCGCTGTGCCCATGCGTTATTCCGGGCACAATCTCAGCATATTGCAGCTAATAGAAAATAACGGGCTTGAAGGTCGTATAAAAGTTGTTGAAATGAATCCACCAGACATGGCAGCAGCACTGTCTGCCGGCTCGCTTGACGCCTATTATGTCGGTGAACCTTTCGCTGCTACAACATTAAAAAATGGCGATGCCACACTGGTTCATTATGTTGAAGATGTCTGGGACGGATTTATTTGCAACCTGGTGCTGGTCAGGCAGGATCTGATAGACAAAGATCCAGCGGCGGTTAAAGCGCTGGTTGATGGTGCAGCACGCTCAGGCCTTTGGGCTCAAAAGAATACCAGGGAAGCCGCTGAGATAGCCTCAAAATACTGGAATCAATCAGTGAGCCTGGTTGAGTACGCCATGTCTACACCGGATGATCGCATCCGGTTTGATAAATTTGTTCCTGAAGAAGAAGAGATGCAACACATGGCTGACATGATGCAGCATTTTGGTCTAATAGAGTCTAATAACATTTCTGGATTAGTCGATGACACTTTTGCACGAAATGCAGATTTACAAGATATTTATGGACTGGAATCAATTATGTAGTCGATCAATAAATACGATTACATATATATAGTATTGAAAATACATTCTGGTTGTAAAACATTGAGATGATAAAGCATAAACAACATAAAAAACTGGAGACGATATGATGAAGTGGTCATCAAATAACAAAGCATGTAAAACTGTATGGTCAGCATTGATGGCTCTTGACCAGATTGACGAAGATCAGTCGTTTAAATCTACCGGTCAAATGAAAATAAGTGAATTAAGATTTTTTCCTAAAGATGAAACTCAGGCCGTAATTGATGTTCGTGCAAAATCATTAGCGTTACAGATGGATAAGATTTTTAGAATGATTCGCGGAGCATCATATCAAGAAGGTGTGAGTCGAGTAATTGCTGTTACAAAAATAACCGACATATTGAAAGTGCAAGAGCAGTTAGTTGCTGATTTGGCAGATAAAACGGATGATAAGTATTTATTCTTTAGAGAAGGCGAGTTATGATTTATTGACTAGGCCATAATTACTACTATAGGCATACTAAATAAATGCGACATCTTCATTGTTGTTAAATATGCATTAATGTAGGTTTTTTAAAACTAATACTTAGAGCGTAAAATGTATGTAGCGATATTTATGAGCATCTCGTTAAAGAGGACAGAGTGTTTCATAGGGATTAAATTCTAATCACCCTCATGTGTCCGTTATTAGCTGAAAATTCGCTGTTAGCATAACCTGTTTAAGGTCCACTTATGATTGAGAGTAACCACTCAATTCTGACTCTATGAGCGTCAGCAAATGACTGTAAACAGCCATCCATAATTTGAAATATATACAGTCATTATGACTAAAAGTCCAAAACTAAAGGTCCAAACCCTGGTGTTTCTCGCAGCCAACGAATTGCTGATGAAGGTCTCGTTCGTCTGGAAAAGCACCTCAAGCTGGGTAATAAAATAAGCAGGCAGGTTTTACAGCAATGGCTCAAACGTTATGGTGATGCAGCCGAAAATCTCCTGAAAAGGTACGGATATGTCCTTGATGACTGAATAATTGAGTTATATCAAATTATTGTGTGAGTACATGGTTTAAAAAGGTTAAGATTCAGTATATTTTCATTATTCAGGGAATAATAGGTGGCTAAGCGAGTGACTTTAACGCAGGCATGGGACGGTAACGCAGATTGTCGTAATTGTTTGATACGCAGTTCGGCGCTGTTCAGTGGTTTGACTGAGCAGGATTTTGAGCAGATGCATGAACCTGTTGAGCAGGTTAATATGAAGCCCGGCCAGGTTTTATATAAGGTTGGTGATACCGGTCACCATCTATTTACTATACGCAGTGGTTTGATAAAACTGGTGCAATATTTACCAGATGGTACACAGCGTATCGTCCGCCTCGTGCGCAGTGCAGATGTGCTGGGACTCGAAATTCTTGTTGGCTCTCAATACGAGCACGAAGCGGTCGTGCTTCGGGCATCCGAGCTGTGCCGTTACCCTAAAGAAGCGGTTACCCGTCTAAGTCAGAGCAATCCGGTGTTGCATAAAGACCTGATGGCACGCTGGCAAAAAGCACTGACTGATGCTGATGCATGGTTGACGCAGTTATCGACAGGCTCAGCTAAGAAACGCATGGCAAACCTCTTACTTCGTTTACTTGAGGATGGAACTGATGAATGCCACCTGTTTAGCAGAGAGGACATTGGTTCGATACTGAGCATCACCATCGAAACTGCAAGCCGTACAATTTCTGAGTTTAAACGTCTGGGTTTAATGAAAGAGATACGTCCCAATCATTTCCATCTGGATATCGCCGGATTAAACAAGATCATCGAAGCTTAGTGACACTATGGCGGGAAGGCCTTTTTGATGAACTGCACCATTTTTATTTAAATCTTTGTTAATAATCACTTTATTGGCATGATATTTATCAATGTTAATATAAGAAAACGCTTATATAATTTGCGTACTTAACTATTTAACAGGGTAGATTTCATGTTTATTTCAAATAATCGTATTTGTCGTCAACTACTAGCTATCAGCTTGATGCTAATTTCATCTGCGGTTTTTGCCGCTGCTGGTTCTTCAGATAATCAGGCTCAGCGCGAACAGGCTGCTCAGGAAGTGGCGCAGCAGTTTATGAAGCAACTGGGCGGTCATCTGAAAAAGGAAATGAAAAGCAATGGCCCTGTCGCAGCGGTCAAGGTGTGTAAGGATGTGGCACCAAAAATTGCTAATGAACTTTCACTAGAAAACGGCTGGCGGGTAACGCGTGTAACCACTAAAACACGTAACTCTATGTTAGGCACTCCCGATCAGTGGGAACTGGAAACACTTATTACGTTTGAGGCCCGCGCTAAAAAAGGCGAGAGTTATATGACTATGACGCAGTCAGAGACGGTAGAAGAAGCTGACAAATCATATTATCGTTTTATGAAACCGCTGGCTGTTCAGCCCGTATGTTTGAATTGCCATGGCACTAGTGAGCAGATACCCGATACGGTAAAAGCCGAATTAGAAAAGCAATACCCTTATGACCAGGCGAAGAATTATAAGATCGGTGATCTGCGAGGTGCGATCAGCATAAAACAACCGATGGATATTCCGTTAAGGAAAAAGTTTTAGCCGATCCAGATATAACGCCGTAAGATCCAGTGGAAAAAACGATGTGCTCGACTGAGAGCCTTTATTTTCGGCTCGGTGGTGAGGTGGCCCTGCGAGACTTCGTAGATTACCTTTACGATTTTATGGATGCTGCGCCTGAGGTTGTCCACGTAAGAAAAATGCATCAAGCGGATTTATCGCATGCTCGTGACCGGCTCTTCATGTTTCTGAGCGGTATGTTAGGCGGTCCGCCATTGTATGTCGAAGCATTCGGTCATCCACGGCTTCGCCGCAAACACCTGCATTTTAAAATTGGCAACAAAGAACGCGACCAATGGCTGTTGTGTGCGCAGCATGCTGTTGATCAGCTTGATGTTGCCGGGCGCCTCCGTGGAGAGTTGATGACCGATTTAACGGTTATGGCAAACCATCTGCGTAATAAGGATGTCGTTAATGTCCCTGCTCAGCAGTGTGATAATCTGAATTCATTGTCGTGATAAACGAGTTAACTTTAGTCGCCGCTTTTATGATCGGCCTGTTAGGTTCGACGCATTGCATAGGCATGTGCGGCGGTATCGTCGGCGCATTAACCATGGGCTTACCGGAATCGACGCGGCAGTCTTCGTTAAAACTGTTGCCCTATCTACTCACCTATAATGCTGGTCGTCTATTTAGTTATTCATTAGCCGGATTAATTATCGGCTTGCTGACACACTCGATGAGTGGTTTTTTTCAGATAGGCAGTTTTCCTGTTGGTGGAATCGTCGGTGGCCTGTTCATGGTCGCCCTGGGTATTTATATCGGTGGTTGGCTGCAAACGATGAAACTGCTGGAGCAGCTAGGTGGCCATTTCTGGCGCTTGATAGAACCTGTCGGCCGTCGTTTCATGCCGGTGAGATCTCCGGTGCAGGCATTAGGTCTGGGGTTTTTCTGGGGTTGGTTGCCTTGCGGTCTGGTGTATAGCACCTTGGCGTGGGCTGCGACTTCTGGTGATGCTATGAAGAGTGCCACGTTGATGTTTGCATTTGGTGTTGGTACTCTGCCGATGCTTTTGGCGATGGGTGGTTTTGCCGAGAAATTGCAACGTTTCACCCGTCATAGATGGACACGTTATGTAGCCGGTATTTTGCTGATAGCGTTTGGTGCGATGATACTGACAAAAGCCATTGGCGGTGGACATATGGGCGCCAGCCATCAGAAGGCTATGAAGCAGGAAATGTCATCACATCAATAGCTGATGTGCAGGGCACAAGCAATTAATAGAGGGGCCCTTAAGCTAACTGGCTGGCCAGGTACAGTTTGATTGCATATTTTGCGACAAAACCAAAGATGCCAAGACCTAAGCCGACAAACAAGACCATCATGCCGTACTTACCCGCTTTGGATTCTTCTGCCAGTTTATAAACGATAAACAGCATGTAACTAATGCCGAAAGTTAGTCCGAGCGTTAGTGAGATTTCTGTGAATTCTTTTTCGGTCATGATAAATGTTGGTCGGGCACAAAGTGGAATATTATAGATCTCTTATATTGTATTTAATATAATCATTTATGAATACGCGTCTTTAGTCTTTGATCAAAAGCTGTAAGAATACGGACCAACGACCAACGACCAACGACTTTTTAAATATATGGATCCTCTCTCGCAAGCCAGCCTTGGTGCCAGCCTCTCACAATCATTTGCCATAGATAAATCGAAGCAGGTCAGTGCGCTTGTAATCGGTATGCTTGCAGGTATGGCACCCGATCTCGATGTGGTAATTCGATCAACTGAAAACCCCATATTGTTTTTAGAATTTCATCGGCAGTTCACGCACTCATTGATCTTTATCCCCTTCGGTGCATTGGTCTGCGCGCTGGTTTTCTATTCGGTGATGAGATCAAACTGGTTTCATAAAAAGTGGCCATCAGCAAAATTATCTTTTTCCCAGGTCTATCTCTTTTCGTTCCTCGCTTATGCAACACATGGTCTACTCGACGCCTGTACATCTTATGGCACGCAATTGTTCTGGCCGTTTTCTACACAACGCTTCGCATGGAATACGGTATCGATCATCGATCCTTTGTTCACGGTTCCAGTGCTTATTCTCGTCTTGCTTGCGGCATACCGTAAAAATGCGCGTTATGCTCAGTTTGCTTTTGGCTACGCGGTAATATTCTTAAGTCTGGGTGTTATTCAAAATCAACGGGCAGAGGATGCGGTTTACCAGCTGGCAGAACAGCGCGGCCACCAGGTAGAAAGGGTGCAGGTTAAACCCAGCTTTGCCAATCGTCACTTATGGAAAGTTATTTATGAGTATGACGGCCGTTACTATGTAGATGCAGTGAAATTATTATGGGATGTTGAATTTATAGCCGGTACATCGATACAGAAACTTGATGTTAAACGTGACTTCCCCTGGCTGCCTGCAGATAGTCAGCAGGCAAAAGATGTCGAACGCTTTCGCTGGTTTTCTGACGGTTACCTTGCAGTAAGCAGGCGTAACCCGAACCTGATTATGGATGTGCGTTATTCCTATCTACCTAACCGCATTAATTCGATGTGGGGTGTGGAGGTGAATAAACAGTTGATCGATGAAGGAAAACTTGATGCTCATGTGGGGTATGAGATAAAGAGTGGTACGGACAGAAAAACAGTTAAGCGTTTTAAAGAAATGCTGTTTTAATGTTTTATGTAGCTGAGAATAAATTATTCAGCATGTCCCTATGCTTCACCCCTTTGGGGCTAACGTTCAAATCGTTCCATACGATTTAGTCGTACCTACATAAAGCCCCTTTTTATTTTTTTGGTCTATCTGTAGACAATAAAAGCTTTTTCAAGAACTTAATATACTCAGGTTTATTCCATTCGCGCCCACCGATCGCCTGATATTTTACTTTACCTTTTGGGTCTATTAAAAATGATGTAGGCAGGCCGCGAGGTTTCCAGACTTCGGTGACTAGTCCGTCTACATCCATAAGACTATTCAGCTCGACATTAATCGCAGCCAGAAATTCGAAGATAGTATCCTCGTCTTCAGCAGTATTGATCATCACGATCTGAAATTTTTCATCTTTCATCTCTTCAGATAATGCTTGTATCGCCGGCATCTCTTCGCGACAGGGGCCGCACCAGCTTGCCCAGAAATGCAGGAATACCCAGTGGCCTTTAGAATTATTTAATTCAAATTTTTCACCATCGATATCGTTCAGTGTGAAATTCTGTGCGCTGCCGATGTCATAGTTTCGGATACCAAAAGGCACTTTTACATCACTGGCATTTATTGCTCCGCTGACAGATAAGCAAAGCGCAGCGATGATTAGTTTGAAAGTGTTTTTCATTGCGCATCCTCGGCACAAAAAAGTTTATCTGTGGTTATCGTTATTTTTTTACCCTGTTTATCTTCACCGGTAGCAAAGGTCGCTGTTATGCTGACTGGTTTGTCAGTAAAGGGTAATACGATATTGCCGCCTTCATGTTCCCCTGGCAGGTAATCAAGCGTTTCCGGAATCAAGGTCCAGCGAAAGGTCGACTGTTTATTAAGCGGCATCCCCATGCCCTGCCAGCGCTTTTTCCAGACGTCGCGATGGTCGCGGTGTATCGGTTTGCCTGCGGCAGAAAATTTCCAGTTGGCCAGGTCCAGCCAGATCTTTTTGTTGCTGGTATTTAAAATGCCGACGGTGATGAAACATTGTTTTTTGAGTACATCACGCATCTCTTTAGGAAAGCCGCGTGCTTCGTAAAATGATCCCATCTGGTTTGGTGTTCGCGGCGTAAAGTCTATTTCCATATCAGCAGTTTTGACGATGACAGGCTGGACTGTCTGCATGTTTGCGATGACCAGCAGTATGGGAGTGATATTTAACATTGGTATTATTTCTAGTATTAGTTTTTCTTAACCGCAGTTTTGCGCTTTCAGATAAAAATTTCAATCATTCTGGCGTTTTATTGCTTATCTCTTTTTCCGTTCGTCCTGAAAACATTAACGTTCAGGATAATATTGTTTGTTTTTTTGTGATGCTCCCCGCAGATAATAGTCATGGCTACAGCAATCTTTGGATTTGTTGTCTATTATCTATATTAGAATAAGTTTATTTAAATGTAAGTTGTTGAAAAAATGGCATTTTTTGTTAAGTCTGTGTCGTGAATGGTCAATTATGACATGCGTTTCTGAGTTACATTAAAAGTAGACGAATTAATAAGTGTATCTGTTTATGAGTTATTTAAAGAGAAAAAGATTGTTTTCTAAAAACCTGTTTAAGGCAATATTAGTAGTCCCTTTGATGCTGGTGCCTGTTGTGGCGCAGGCAGTTATCGTTACGCCAGACCTTGAAGTTATTACGATTCCTAATGTGGGTGCTTCATTCCAGATAATAAATCTGCAGAACACTTATAGCGGTGCGATTCCGATCTGTACTTATAATCTGCCGGCTGCAGGCAGCATTCCTGCGACAGTACGTATACAGAATATCACCAGTAACAGTTTTGAAGTCAAGATTCAGAAAGCGGCATCATCAGGTACAGAAACAGCAGGTGACGTACATTGTATGATTTCAGAGGCAGGCGAATTTACTGTCGGTGGTATGCATTGGGAAGCGGGAAGCCATACACCAAATGTGACCAGCGGCAGAAGTAACTACGGTGTGAAAGCAGCGGATACAGTAACACCTGTCGCTACCTTTACCACACCTGTTGTTTTGCACCAGGTTATTTCAAACAATGATACGCGCTGGAGTGCTTCCTGGACCTACAGTAATTCCAGTGGTAATCCGCCGACAGCGGCAAACATACATGTCGGTAAACAGATTGCAGGTGATACTGATACAGTGCGTGCAGACGAGGCCATCGGTTATATTATTGCTGAGACTGGCAGTGGTGCTGAAAATGGTGTCAATTATAAATTAGCATTAGGCGCAGACACTATTCTCGGAGTAGATAACGGTGTCAGAAATTATGCGCTGGGCACCGCTTATCGACATGGCATTGCATCACAGAACGCGATGGATGGTGGTGACGGCGGCTGGGCGGTAATGCTTGGTGCGACGCCATTGGCGGGAAACCAGATCGGTCTGGCTGTTGATGAGGATACCATCGGTGATGGCGAGCGTGCACATACGACAGAGCAGGTGGCTTACTGGGTATTCGAACCGTTTAATGTCGCTGATCTTGATGTGTCCATCGATGATGGCAGTGCGACATACACACCGGGCACGGCTTCGGCTTATACCATTACAGTGACGAATAATGGCCCGAATGATGCGAGCACGGTGAATATTGTTAACAATGCGCCAACAGGAACAAGTATTACTTCGTGGAGTTGTGCGGGGACGAGTTGTCCTGCAGCTAATGGTGTCGGCAATATCAATGAAACGGCAACTACCTTAATCAACGGTGATATCCTGGTTTATACGGTTAATGTAGCGGTGCCTGCAAATCAAACAGGTAACGTAGTCAATAGCGTTAGCGTAAGTAATAACAATATTGATCCGGTCAGCGCCAATGACACAGCAAGTGATACCGACACACAATTAAGTTCTGCTGATATCGCTGTCAGTAACGACGATGGCAGCGCCAGTTACGCACCAGGTACGACAGTGCAGTACACGCTGACGGTGAGCAATAGTGGCCCCAGTGATGCCAGTGCCGTGAATGTTATAAACAATGCACCTGCCAGTACCAGCATCAGTAACTGGACTTGTGTAGGAGCAAGTTGTCCTAATGCCAATGGCACGGGCAATATCAATGAAACGATAGCTTCTCTTGCAGCTTCAGTATCAGTTACCTACACCGTTGATATCGCAGTGCCTTCAAACTTTACCGGCTCTCTGGCAAACACCGCCAGTGCCAGTGCGGCAGAGGCGGATCCTGCTGCGGGCAATAATTCTGCAGTCGATACAGATACGCAATCAAGCTCTGCTGATATCGCAGTAACCAACAGTGATGGTGTGACAGCTTATTTACCGGGAACAACGGTGGTCTATAACGTAACCGTAAGCAATAATGGACCAAGCGATGCGACAAGTGTACTGGTGACAGATGCAGCGCCTGCCGGCACCACGATCTCTGCGTGGAGCTGTAGCGGTGCAAGCTGTCCGAATGTTGCAGGCACAGGTTCGATATCTGAAACGGTCTTAACCCTGGTTGCCAGTGATTCGGTATCCTATGTCGTGAATGTATCTGTGCCATTTTCTTTTGTCGGCAACCTGGTGAATACAGCCAGCGCCAGTGCAACCGAGACTGATCCAAATAATACAAATAATTCTGTAACAGATATTGATATATCTTCACCGGATAGCGATGGTGATGGTGTGCCTGATATCATCGAAATAACGGACGGCACTGACCCGAATGATCCGAACGACTTTAAAGACAGTGACGGTGATGGTGTGCCGGATCTGATCGAAGCCGCTGAAGGTACTGACCCGAATGATCCGTTATCGATATTAGATAGTGATGGCGATAAAGTATCAGATTATATAGAACGTGGTGGTGACAAAGATAGCGATGGCATCGGTGATGAATTTGAATCATCGGTTACTGATACTGACGGTAATAATATCAAAGATGATCTAGATACCGATGCTGATGGTGATGGTGCAACCGATAGTGCGGAAGGCATAACGGATACTGATGGTGATGGTATTCCTGATTTTCTTGATGCAATTACTGGCGGCAATCCACAGGGCGGTGATTCAGATGCCGATGGTATCGTTGATGCGACAGAGTGTGTTGCTTACCCTGCCTGTGCAGACAGTGATGGTGACAGTATCCCTAACTATGCTGATAATGACGATGATAACGACAGTTTGTTGACCTCGGCTGAACTGGGTGCCGGCGGCGGTATTAACCCCGACGATAGTGACGGTGACAGCGTGTTCGACTATCTCGAGCCGAACAATATTGATACCGATGCAGACACGACGTTTAATCACCTCGATGCAGATGATGACGGCGACAGTCTTTCCACGTTTGATGAGCTGGATGCCAATAATGACTTTATCGGCGATGCATTGAACCCTGATGACCTGGATAACGAAGGCATCCCTGATTATCTGGATGCGGACAACGGTGATGGATCCGGCAGCGATATCATCGGCAGTGGTGACAGTGACAATGATGGCATGAGTGATGCGCAGGAATGTCCGGCAGCGCCGATGTGTGCTGACAGTGATGGTGATGGTATTCCAAACTACATGATCAGTAATACCGACAGTGATGGTGATGGTATTCTCGACGGTGTAGAAATCGGTACAGATCCAGCCAATCCGATCGATAGTGATAGTGACAGTGTGCCGGATTATCTTGAAGATAATACACTGGACACTGATAGCGATGGCGTAACAAATAATCTGGATGCCGATGATGACGGTGATAATATTCCGACCAGCCAGGAAATCGGTGCCGGTGGTGCATTAAATCCGGCTGACAGTGATGGTGACGGTATTCCGGATTATCTGAGTGTTACCACCATTCAAACCGGTCTGGATGGCGGGGCAGGTGCAATCAATCCGTTACACTTTATCGTGATGCTATTAATAACAATAATAAATAGACAGTACACATGTTCAGTAAAACAACAAAAACATTCGTTATAACATCAACGTTAATCTGCAGTTCGCTGACGAGCCCTGCAACATTGGCTGATGAACAGTCAGCGATACAGTCCGTTGATGATATCCGTGATCCTTTTTATATCGGTCTGGGTCTGGGTATTTCTTTTCTTAAACCAGAAACAAACAGTGTCGCGCTTACTTTAAGCCAGGACAGTGACTTTGCCTATAAGGTGTTCGGCGGTTACCAGTTCACGGATAACTGGGCTGCAGAGTTTTTCTGGGCGGACATGGGTCAGGCCGAAGTCAGTTCCGGCTCAACCATTGCCGGCATCGTCGAGTACCAGTCTTTTGGTGTCGGTGGACTGTATCAGTATCCGCTGTCAGATAACTGGGATGTATTTGCTACCGCAGGTCTCGGTCGTCTGCGCAACAGCTTTCAGATTATCAATGCAGAACGTGTCGAAGACAGTTTTACCTATGTCGGTGCTGGCGTCATGTGGAACATGGCAAAGACATGGGACCTGCGTGCTGAGTATGACTACTATGATAAAGACGCGCAGATGCTGTCGTTTAATATCGTTAAACGTTTCGGTTCGGCTACGCCAAAACGCATCGCCCGCTTAGAGAGCAAAGTTCAACAGCAGGAAACAGCCTTAGCGAACGTGCTGGCAAAACCTGTTGCAGTGAAAAAGAATAAAACCTGTGATGATTATTCGATCGAATTAAAGGGTGTGGTATTTGCAAAACGTTCGGTAGAGCTGACCGATAATTCGAAGCAGATACTTGATGGCGTGGCAGAAAAACTTTTGAAACTGCCAGAAGATATTAGTTTCGAAATTCGTGCGCACACAGATACTGAAGGCACCGAACTTTATAACTACACCTTGTCATTAGCACGCGCTCGCAATGTACGTGATTATTTTTCCTCACAGGGCATCGCACTAAGTCGGATAGAAGCGCAGGGTTATGGCGAATGGCGACCGCTGCAAAGTAACCAGACCGAAGCAGGTCGTGATGCAAATAGACGGGCGGAGCTGGTGCTGATCGGTGTCGAGAGGCATGTCGAAGATACCGGTAGCTGTCCGGTGCTTGCAGCGCCTTAGCCTTTAGTGCCATGATATATACATGGTACTTAATCTGCTTAACAATATCTGGCTGGTATTTCTCGACACAGCATTCTGGCTACTGATTGGTCTGCTGGCCGCTGGCTTCATAAAGTCATTCATCTCTGAAAAAACCATGCAGCGCTGGGTCGGTGGCCATGGTATCGGTGCGATATTACGTGCTGCACTTTTCGGTGCGCCACTGCCACTGTGCTCATGCGGTGTATTACCAGCAGCGATCGGTCTGCGGCGTGCCGGTGCATCAAAAGAAGCCACTGTTTCTTTTTTAATCTCGACACCTGAGACCAGCGTCGATTCTGTAGCCGTTACATACGCACTGATGGGGCCGGTGATGGCGATCTTTCGTCCGGTTGCTGCGTTAGTTAATGCGGTAGGCACTGGCCTGCTGACAACGCTGGTCGCTGATGAAACGTTAGCTGAGAATACTGAAACAGCCGAAACCAGAAGCTGTTGCTCATCCAAAAAAGAAACAGTGGCTGAATCATCATGCTGCGCATCGAAGCCTGAAAAAGTTGAATCAGCCTGCTGTTCTGAAAAAAAAGAAATTGATCAAGAGAAGCCGGCCCCGAATAAACTTTTGCTGGTGCTGTCTTATGCCGGTGCTGAACTGCTGGATGATATATCGAAATGGATGGCATTCGGCATCGTGCTGGCAGGTATCATGCTGACCTTTATTCCACCCGACTGGTTGGCGCAATGGGGTGGTGGTCTAACGGCGATGCTGGTCATGCTGGTGGTTGGCATACCGATGTATATCTGCGCAGTGGCATCAACACCTGTTGCTGCCGGATTGTTACTGGCCGGAGTTTCACCGGGTGCTGTACTGGTTTTTCTGCTGGTGGGCCCGGCAACTAATATCGCAAGTTTTGCATTGCTTAAGCAGGAGCTGGGTCTTAAAGTTACGGCGGTGTATCTGCTAGGTCTGTCATTTTTTAGTTTACTCATGGGTCTGCTGCTGGAGTGGTTGTTGAATGTGCAGCAATGGCAGGTACAAGCCAGTCTGGGTGATGCACATGCTATGCTGCCCGGTTTTCTCTCCTGGGCGAGTGCCTTCCTGTTGATCTTCCTGGCGATTAAACCCTTAAGACGTGCTGTATTGCCTCGATTAGGTTAGATTATTTCTGCCATAGAATTTTTGTTTGTGGAGGAATGGAAACTGATGACCGGATATAAATTAGTTATATTTAAACGTAATAATTGTAACTGCCATTATGTTTGAATTAAAAGTAATCAAAGGCAATTAAAAGTGGTTGGTGATAAATGAGAATTATTATGTTTTATCAGCAAGATTTTTTCAGTCTCAGACATGTTTAATCAAGGATATTTATTAATTATTAGGTGTTGACTAGAATTGGAAGCACTGTCTATACTGCTCACCTTTAGGAGGACAGATGCTAGTCGACAACGATGTAACTCAATCCAGGGATAAGGGTAGTGAATTACAGATCTATCTAAAATATTTTATTTTCGCCGCACTTGCTATCGGCATCGTTGTTTTCATTCAACTGGGTTTTATACTCAAGACCTTCAAACCGTATTACCTCATCGTTCCAGTTATTCTCGCCCTGGCTCTTGGGTTTCTTTTCGGTCACGTATCAATCCTAAGAAATCGTCTGGCACACAAGAATCAGCTGTTTCTCGCGGTTGCCGATTTTGCACAGGAATTTACCTACTATCGTCTTCTGGATGGTCGCTATGAATATGCATCACCATCGTGTTTTGATCTGACCGGTTATACCTGTGATGAATTCTATCAATCACCCAATTTGATGGACAAGCTTATACATCCTGATGATGTTGAGGTCTGGGGTAAGCACATACATAAGATAAATAATGCAGGTCAACCTGATAACCTGGATCTCAGGTTAATTACAAAAGACGGTAAAACTATCTGGTTTAGCCATATTTGCGGGTCGGTCTTTAGCGCTGACGGTAAACAAGTAGGTGTTCGTTCTACCAATATAAATATCACGGATAGAAAAAAGACTGAACAGCGTATCGAGCACATGGCCTATTATGATTCTCTCACCGACCTGCCTAACCGGGGATCACTATCTAAACATGTTGATGAGCTGACGAAATCACATGCCGCTGGAAATGAAAGGTTTGCTCTGCTTTTTCTGGATCTTGACCGGTTTAAAAATATCAATGATAGTTTTCATCATGAATTTGGTGATCACCTGCTGGTTGAACTGGCACAACGATTAAAGCGTTGCTGTAAAGGTCGCGGGTTCGTAGCGCGGTTTGGTGGTGATGAATTCGTCGTTGTGGTTGAAAATTTAGGTGACCCAGCGGCAGCCATAAGTTACGCACAGGAGCTTGTTGAGCTAGTTGAGCAACCGTTTGTTATCAGCAATAAAGAACTCTATATCTCAGGTGGTATCGGTATCTCGCTTTTCCCCTATGATGGACAGGATTCTGCAACGCTTATTCGTAACGCCGATGCTGCTATGTATCGTGCGAAAAAGGAAACGCACAGCTGTATAAGCCTGTATAGCAAGGATCTTATAGAAGATGCTACTGCTTTCATTACAACCGAAAGCCGGATTCGTCAGGGGCTCAGTAATGGAGAGTTTATCCCGTATTTCCAACCCAAAGTTAGCATGAAGGATGGAAGCATTATCGGCGTTGAAGCACTGGCTCGTTGGCAAACGCAGGATCGTGGGATGGTTCCACCGGACGAATTTATCTATATCATGGAAGAAACGGGTCTCATACTGCCTCTTGGTTCATCTATGCTGGAAGCAGTATGTAAACAGATTGGCAAGTGGTCAAAACAGGGGCTTTCAATTCCTGTCGCAGTCAATATTTCTTCAAAACAATTTGCGCATCCTCGATTTATAAACGTCGTAAAACAGGTTATTGAGGAATATAACGTTAATCCAAATTTGATCGAGTTTGAAATTACTGAGCAGGCATTCCTCGAAGATCTGACGAGTGCTGTCGACATGTTGCTGCAATTGAAAGAGCTGGGCCTGAGTATTGCTGTCGATGATTTTGGTACCGGTTATTCATCACTCAGTTACCTCAAGCACCTGCCTGTTGATACGCTGAAGATAGACAGATCATTTGCTGCAGATATCTTAAATGATTCTCGTGATGTCGCCATATTGAAAGCTATTATGTCGCTCTGCAATGACCTCGAACTCAAAACAGTTGTCGAGGGCGTTGAAACACAGGAGCAGGCCAAACTGTTATTGCAGCTAGGCTGTACAGTGGCTCAGGGGTTTCTGTACTATGAAGCTATCAGCGCTGAAGAATTAACAGAAATTATCAGTCGGAAAAATATCGATACATAGCCAGGCGAACCGAGAAGATAACAGCAGAAATAAATAAGCTGTTTTAACTCAGTCGTAACAGGTTCAAAAGGGATCAACGTGTCCACATCTGCAATTTACCTGGCTCAGCGCATTTCTTTTAATTTTCCTGGCGATAAAACCGCCGAGGCAAGCTGTTATTCCACAGTTAGTTTAAAAAGAATAATTACGTTTTGCCGCTTCTCCCTTTTTGTGCTGCTTGTTAACCACGGGTTTTACTGGTGGCAAGGAATAGTCAGGACTGCGTTTGTCCCTCCTTCTGCTCGCGGCATCAGCTGTATTTTCCAGCCATTTGCATCAGCCAGTTGCCGCACTATCGCAAGCCCGAGTCCGCTGCCGCCAGTTTCACTGCCCCGGGATTTTTCCAGTCGAAAAAATGGGCGGAATACCGCTTCTGCATGTTCTGCTGGAATACCCGGGCCACTATCCATGATCTGGATGATGGCTGCTTCCTTCTGGCAATCATAAGTGACACTGACCGGTTTGCCATGGCCATAACGCAAGGCGTTTGCCAGTAGGTTGTTCAGGATTCTGCGTAGTGCCAGGGGTTGTAATGTCCGGCGGCATGTCTCTCCCCGTGACCATTCGATAACTGCATCGTCTGTTTGAACTTTTCTTATTATGTCGTCCAGTTCCAGGTCGATATCTGTCGGCACTGCTTTTTCTTCCGCAAGTTCGAGGCTTATGCTTAATGTTTCACCGATAAGATGGTTGATCGCGTTCAGATCACTGCGGATGCTGTCCATTAATTCCCGGTCACCACCTTCATCCGGTAACATCGACAGGGCCAGCTGGATCTGGGTGAGAGGGGTCCGCAGGTCGTGTGCTATCCCGGCTAACAAGGTCGTCCGGTTAGCCAGCAGTTCTTTCACCTGGATGTTCATGCGATTAAACCCCCGGGCAAGGACAATCAGTTCTTCCGGTCCTTCCTCCTGAACAGGGTCAGGCCATTGCCCTTTGCCAACGAGTCGTGCTGCGCGGTAAAGACGATCTATCGGAATGGTCAAGCGTCGTGTCAGTATGACCGCTGTGATAAACGTCAGATAAACTCCGGTGACCAGGAGAACAAAGAAGGCTACCGATGGTTGCACACCTATACGGGATCGTGAAAATCCAAAGCGCAGTATTTCGCCTGTTATGGGGATATCAACCCAGAACCATTGAGTACCTTCGATGTCCTGATCTGTCTTGATGGAGATATCTTTTCCTACCTGTTTCTTCAGCGATATTTCCAGAAAATATAGATACGGCAGCATGCTCGTTGATTCAGGCATATCCACATCGGCTGCTGTTAACACGAGATCGTGTTTA
The DNA here is from genome assembly GCA_015222965.1 of Pseudomonadota bacterium. Taxonomy (GTDB): domain Bacteria; phylum Pseudomonadota; class Gammaproteobacteria; order SZUA-229; family SZUA-229. Next base: position 17,839 of record JADFWF010000037.1, read on the forward strand.
TTCAGCATCTTTTCTGCAAATTCTTCATGCGCGGCAACGGGCATGCCGTCCCATGTTTCAGCGGCGTGGGCGATTATGCTGGCCAGGTCATCAGTGGCCCGTTGTCCGAGTGGAACCACCATGAAGTATGCCAGTGTTAATAGTGTAATCAGCATGAATACAGTTGATACGATGCCGATGATGGAGAGGATCTGCCATAAAAAGCTCTGAGATTTGAAAAGTTGCATGATGTGTCTGCTTAATCTTCGGTTGAAAACAGGTAGCCGGCACCCCAGATGGTGCGTAGATAAATAGGTTTGGATGGATCTGCTTCGATCTTTTTACGTAAACGGCCGACACAGATGTCGATGCTGCGATCAAAAGGGACGTGGTCGTAACCTTTCGTTATTTCCAGCAGTGTGTCGCGGTTAAGTAC
>JADFWF010000283.1 GCA_015222965.1 Pseudomonadota bacterium
AGTGTAACCGGTAACGTCGATCACCTCTGTTACCTTACCGCTAATTTTTCCTGTACTTTTTTGTTTAGTATCTTTAGCAATGCCAGGTTCTGCATGGACAGTGCTTATTACGGCGGCATTAAGCAGGTTTAAAGAAAAACAGGCCAGCAGTATTAATGAAAATTTGGTGCGATGTATCATTTTTTGATTACTCTCGGATTGAATTAAATAACTACTTTTTGCAGCATACTAACAAGGTATCCAGATGAAAGGAATTCTACTGCGGAAAGAATAACATTTACACAAGCAGTTGACTTAAGTCAGTATGCCTTTATGTAATGCGGGTGCCAGCTTGAATCAGCAAATTTGTGAATCACTCTGACAGTGTTCTGACCGTCGCCTATGGGTCGGCAACAGACGGTCCAGCCCAGGATTGCTCAAAACTCCATCGACTGACTGCCTTCGGCCATAAACAGACGGTCAGCACAAACAAAAACGGCTCCCGAAGGAGCCGCTATTGATTAACTTTTAATCGTTATACTTTCTTACGTCTAGCAAAGCCCATTATTGCCAGTCCAGAAAACAGCAACCAAACGATTGAAGGTTCAGGAACGGGTAACGACGGACCTGTTTCAATCAGGTATACAAGTTGTCCGCCAACATCAGCGCCGCCACTTAACATGTCAAGAGTGATACTAGAGTCTGTAAAACTGAAGTTGTTTATGATGCTACCAGTAAATCCAACATTAGATAGGATGCTTAACCCAGTAATGCTACTATCAAAATCACTGAAAATATAATCGCCCCATCCACCCCAGCTAATTGGAGCAGTATTAGTATCAGTATTAGTAACCGTTAGTGTATTAGCGCCGAAATCAAAATTTAACCACCCGATGATGCCTGCAAATTCAATGGTATTGTCAATTGTTGCAGAAGCAGGGTTAAGTCCACTTCCTGAAGAGTTAATTGTGTCGCCGATTAATGTGGCGTTCGCATTAAATGAAACAACCGCTAGACAGATACTTAGAGTACCAATAATTGATTTAAAGACCATTCTTCCCCTTCCTCATTTGATAGTTTCTAGTAGTAGCTAATAGCCACCTTTAGAGTATTCTACACAAGTTTTATACCAATAATACACACGAAAGCTATACACAATACAAACAACTACTTAGTCGTTCAGCAACAAGTTAAGCATTAGCTAATATGTAAAATATCCCTATTTCAGGGAGGCAATCGTCACTATTATTTACAATTGTCGAACGTCTCTTATGGGTCGGAAGTAGACAGCCAACCTCAGGCTTTACTCAAAACTGCACCGACTGGCTGCCTTCGGCCATGAACGGACACTCAGCACAAACAAAAACGGCTCCCGAAGGAGCCGCCTTTGAATAACATTAATTAAGTATCAGCTTAGTGCATGCCTCCCATAGGGCCACTAGGTTCATTCCAGTTGTAATCTCCTTGAATTAGATAACTATCACCAAGTTCAGCTTCTGCATCCAACATATCCTCCGCTGGAAAAGCGTCGTCAGGACTCGCGTATTTATATAGATTTTCCAGATCAATTCTATAGAAGATTCCATCAGCTGCAGCCGAACCATAGTAATACTGCTCCTGTGGATCTACACCACTCACTGAGGCAGTGTGTGCCTGAATTTTCTGGCCATCTGCTCTGGTAGAGTCTCTGCCGATATTACCTGGGTCATCTGTAGTGGCACCACGTGGGATCCAGGCTTCTGTGGTTGTCCAGGTAGCAGGGTCATCGATGTTGCCATCGTCGTCCACGTCTGTATCGATTACCGTGAGGAATTTATCGGTGTGATTAGTGACAACTGCAAGCTTGCGTTTATCGGAGGAAAATACATGCCCGGCGCCTTTTCCTGCATCGATCACTCTAGCGACTGACATAGGCGAGTCAGCATCTGCACCGGCATTGAGTACATACAGCTGACCTGTTCCGTCTTCGGTGGTACCTTGAAGCACATACTCACCGTCTTCAGTAACATCCAGGTGGTGTACTGCAGCACCGGTTGGCTGATAATCAACCACTACAAATTCTTCGCCTACAATTTTAAATTTCAACACGCCGCCAGTCTCTATTACACCTGAACTATTAAAAGAACCTTCAAGTGAAGCGAAATACACCTTCTCACGTTCTTTAGGAGACCTTGTTACGTGGTGTGCAGATGATAGTGTGCTACCCGGCTGTATATCAGGATCATCTATCCATTCTTCAGCTTCCAGATTTGCCAGGTTCAGGGTATCCAGCGGCGCTTTACCTTTCTGATTTACACTGAACAGGGAAATAGTCCGGTTAGTCCGGTTCAACAATATGATGAGCCCATCCTGTCCACAGAGCGGGTGTCCAGAAGAGGTGTTACCACCACCGTTCTCATCACCAGAACCATCGGTGTTGTAAGGACCTTTGGGTTCTTTGAATAAACGCTGAACGGCAGAGCGTCCTGGATTTGTTGGCATCAGCAAGGTGGCCCAGGGATCACTGTTACCCGCTACGACTGCGATACCGCGGGCAGGGCCATATGCAAATGAACGAGGCGAATGTTTTAACTTGATCTTACGCATCGTTTTCTTATTGACCGTGCCATTAATAATATCGAAGTTACTGAGTACATCGATTGACATTGAATCACGCGTTGAAACATAAGTCGTTTTATCATTTGCCTTACCAATCGGATAAGGCTTGGTACCCTTGGTTGGCACTACAGCTTTAATACTCATTTCTACAGGATCGAATGCAATCACTCGATCATTCTGGTTATCGCTATAATACGCAACTGAATCAGATGCTGTAGCGTAACCATTCAATGACATCAGCACTGAAAGCGCCAATGGTTTAATTATTAAATTCTTTCGTTTCATTTTTTAACTCCCCTTAGAGTTTATGTATAGGATGAATAAACACCCTATTTTTTTAAGTTCACTGGTAATTGTTATTCAGGACCAATAACAAAATTCTTTTACCAAAGGTTACACTGCAACAAATATGCCATTTTTTATATTTATAAAATTCATTAAGTTACAAAAATGTGTAAATCAAAGCATGCGTGGTATCACACAGTTTGTTGAGGTTATTTACAGAAACACTCAAATAAGATATAAATATTTAGAAAAAATTGGACATTGTATAAATATGATTACAGATAGTAACCACGCTGAAAATCTTATTATGGGTGTTTGACATTCTAGGAATCACAAAAAAATTACTGAATAATTTTTCTACTCATGATTTGCTATCAAATGACTGTCTCTTATGGGTCGGCAGCACACACTCAGAATATGAGGCCAGGCTAAATCACTCGACTGACCGCTCCCGGCCAATAACAGACGTTATACGTTGGCTGTTAAAAAACATTTTTTGCCGCGAAGAGAAGACGTAACGGGCGTGAAGGAAAAGAATTATTGTTGTGGCTAAAATTGTAGCAACGTGAGGTGGGCACTGCCCGTCCTAAAAAACTTCGCGTTTTTCGCCCCTTTGCGTTCTTTGCGGTTTACGTTTTTAATCTTTTGAATGTCGCCTAAGGCGCAAGAGCGGTCATCCGCTTACAGCCCCAGCTATCCGGTCAAGGCAGCAAGCGACTTATCCATTTCACCACGGTCCTCGTGCGTTCACTGAATAACTTCGGTGCGTACATGGTGTTCACCGTACGACGGTGGATCTGTGCCAGTGTCGGGTAGGCGTGTATGGTGGCTGATATATCACTGACTTTTGCTCCGGTCTGCATCGCTAGCACGATCTCATGGATCAGTTCACCCGCATGCGGGCCGAGTATCGAAGCGCCCAGTATCTTTCCTTTGTGTGTGACCAGTTTGGTAAAACCGTGGGTCTCCACTTCTGCCAGGGCACGGTCGATATCTTTAAAGTCAAAACGTAACACCGTCGGTGTGATGCCCTTGTCGATAGCCTGCTGTTCGGTAAGACCGACACGCGCCAGCTCCGGGTCGGTATAAGTCACCCAGGGAACCACGCGGTAATCGGTTTTTTTCGGAAAGCGGAAGATAGCGTTGCTGATAACGATACCTGCCTGGTACTCCGCCATGTGGGTGAACGGATAGGGGCCGCAGATATCACCGACCGCATAGATATGCTTCTGCGAGGTGCGCTGTCGCCTGTCGACTTCGATACCTCTGACAGAATAATTGATACTGGCTTTATCCAGACCGAGATCATCGACATTGGGTCGGCGGCCGACGGCGACCAGTATCTGCTCGCATTCCAGTCTGATCTCATCGTCGCCGTTTTTGCAGATAACGGTTCTTGTACCGGTTCTTGTTTTGGCATTATTTTCTTTATGGCTTTCGACACGTTCGGCGCTGGTATCCATCAAAAAAGTGATACCGCCACTGTCACCGCTACCATCGACATCGCTTGCCAGTTTTTCCTTTAATGCATCAGCAACTTCCGGGTCTTCCTGCGGTAACAGGTGCGGCAGGCGCTCGACCACGGTCACCTGGCTGCCGAGTCTGGAAAAGGCCTGCGCCATTTCCAGACCGATAGGGCCGCCTCCCAGCACCACCAGTCGTGCTGGCAGTTCCTGTAGGGAGAATACTTCGATATTGGTCAGGTAGCCGGCTTCCTGCAGGCCGTCTATAGGTGGCACGAATGGCCGTGAGCCGGTAGCGATAACAAAACGTTTAGCGCTGATGCTCTGCCCGTTAACGATTACGGTATGCGGGTCGGTGAATTCTGCCCTGCCAAAAAGAACCTCACAGCCATAGTCGCGGAACCGTTCGGGGTCATCGTGTGGCTGGATATGGTCGATGATCGACTGTACGTGTGCATTGATCTTCGCCATATCGACTTCAGGTTCGAAGGCGGGCAGGCCGAACTCTTCACCGCGACGCATCAACGAGGCAACTTTTCCTGCCTGGATCAACGTCTTGCTCGGCACGCAGCCATAATGCAGGCAGTCACCGCCCATCTTTTCTTCCTTTTCGATGAGGGTAACGTTTAGTCCCAACTGTGCGGCAACACTGGCAACCACCAGGCCGCCGGCACCGCCGCCGATAATAACAAGGTCACGTTTGTTCATAGTATTGTTCTGCTCATGTGTTAAGTGCCGGTTTTCGTTTTCTGTGTTGCGGTGAGGGATATTTCTCGCGCAAAGACGCAGAGACACTGAGAACGCAAAGAAAACTGTTCAATGTAGTACATTTGCTTTACGCTAAGCTTCACTCAGGAGAATAGCTGACACCCCGATGTTTTCTTCGCATCTCCGCGCCTTTGCGTCTCCGCGAGAAAAACTATCAAACCATTCAAGTAATTATAAATCGGAGTTAGTGACTTGTCTTACCACTACCTGACAGTACGTCATCCGACAGTAAAATTTCTTTGCGGAAGATCTCATAGCTGATCGGTGTTTTATTCTCATAGCCGATGCGCTGTCGACGTTTTTCGTCGAGCAGGTGATACTTGACGATGGCTTC
>JADFWF010000038.1 GCA_015222965.1 Pseudomonadota bacterium
ACCTGCTCAGTCATCGAATTAAAAGCATCGGCAAGAATATGAAACTCTCTCAAACCTTTATTGTTGACGGTCAGTTCCAGCTTGCCACGGGTTATGCGCTCCATATCACCGATCATGCGGCTGACAGGCGTAAACAGAAACCGGTTAAACAACCACAGGGCAAACAACAGGGTACTGAGTGATAACAGTAGAAAACCGGTGATAGTCACAGTCTGCGTCTGATCCATCTCACTGCTCAGCTCATCGATATCTTCATAACCGATGATCTTGAACGCAGGTGCACCGTCAGAGGCGTGCAGGGTGAATGCAACGGGGAGAAGACCTTCAGTGATTTTCTGATGATTACTATCCAGCTGATGACCAGACATCGAATAAAAATGAACCGGTGTTTTTGTGATATTGCCGATATCCGGCAGATTGAATACCGGGTTGACTACGATCTCCAGATAACCCACAGGACGTAAACCGCCCAGCGGCACCAGTGTAGAAAACAGCGGCCCCTGGTCAGACATCCACAGGGCATCGACTGCTTTCAGACGGTCGGTGGGGGTTCTGTTACTTACCTTCGCCACTATATGGTCAGCAAGCCTGCCATCCAGATTTCTACGGCCGGCACTACTCTGCGCAACCAGTTCAAGATCCATGTTGTAGACCCTGATCTTATTCAGGTCGATCTCATACACACCGACAAAACCATTCACGAACGGGTCATCGATCAGGTTAATCAGATGCTTTTCATTAGCAGCATTCTTAGAACGGCTTAGAGAAGTTACCGTCGAGATCAGCTCCCGGCTGTGACCGAGCTTCATGCCCAGATCAAAAGTACGGTCTCTGACTTTCTTCAGCATCTCCTGCGAGGCAACTTCTATCACGCGTGACAGGCTGCTCATCTGCGCATCCAGCGCTGACTGTTTAAAATAGTTGCCCGCAAACAATGAGAGCACGATGGCAGTAATACCAATCATGCTAAAAATTGCAATCGTCGATGATTTAATTGAAAGCGACTCGATCTTCATCACTATATTATAGACACCTTACGTCTTAATATTTTATGAATCTGTGATTTAGTCAGTAACGACAGGCAGTCGTTTCTCAGTCCATTCCTTCCAGCCGCCACGGAACCAGATCAGCCTGGTATAACCCCAGGTTTTGGCCTTTTTGATGGAGTCACTGCTACGCAGGCAACGCGTACCATTACAGTAGAAAAGAATCTCTCTGGACTTGTCCGCTGAAACAGACTCAAGTTCTTCACGTGTTAATCGTGTATTGAGGATATTTATGGCGCCCTCGATATGCCCTTTCAGATATTCCGTTTTTTTACGCGAGTCGATCACGATCAGATCAGGGTTGGCAAGGATCATCTCGATCACTTCTTCAGCCGAAACGATTGTCACATCCTGAATATTCTCCGGGGCATACGGCTTTTGCTCCGCACACAGGACAGATGAGAATAGTACCGAAATACTGGCGATGATTACCCTTTGATGATGTTGAGAAAAAAGAAGATTAAACATTTAAAGCACCGCTTTTTAAAGACATGTATATACCACATACATTATACATAGGTAGGCACGAAGCTGTAACTTGACTGAAAAAAGAAGCCTTTTTTTCTGACCAATATGACCTAAGACGTATGAGATCAATTATATACGATAGACGTGGGATATTTAAAAACCTTGTACAAAAGGCTCGTTTAATATTTCCAGCAACGAACAGACATTCACAGTCGATGACTATGAACAAGGATTGACACTCTTTGGTGAGGGCGGGAACTTAAGCCCGGATCAGCATTGTGAAAAACAGGACCAGGCTGGGACAGTGACTAACTTTTTTTCTGGTTCCCGGTTTTTCTGGATTTATCTTGCAGAGTCTTTTGTCCAGCGCGATTAATATAATCTTCCAGCGCATGCATGCTTATAGCGCCCTGTTGGCCTGCAACGAGCTCGCCCTGTGGATTTATGATGAATGTAGTCGGCAAAACATTAACGCTACCGAAAGGTGTCTCCTGTTCAAATGGCACACTCAACAGTGGAAAACTAATGTTCATCTTGTCGGCAAAACGCGCCATCACTTTTACAGGCAGATCCTCCTGGTTAATACCTAACACGACTGCGTCATGGTCCTTGTGCTGATCGTGAAAGGTGCTGAGCTCCGGCATTTCCCTCAAACAGGGGCCACAGAATATTCCCCAATAATTGACTATGACCCATTTGCCGCGATACTGCTCAACAGTATGAAGGTTTCCCTGAAAATCTTTAGATGAAAAAGCAACGATATCTGCAGCAGAAGCTGCCTGCATAAACGCCAAGGCTGAGGTCAGTGAAATTAATATCGAAATAATGAACTGTTTAATTGGCATAGCTCGCTCGTATCGACCCAAATATTTATTGAAAACAAAAAGTGTTTCAGGCCACGGTTGATTAACAAAAGGTTGGCGAGGACTGAACGCCGAGGCACTCACTATAATGACTTCGAGCTGAAGATACTATTCATTCTTTCGTTCATATTCGTTGATTTCTACGCACAGGCAAGCAGAAAAATATCAATCTGTTAAACGATTGTTTCCAGGTCGTTGGGGTGCATGCTCCCATGCACCATCTAATCACCAATCAGTAAGGCTACTTTAGAACATAAATAGAAAATACCAAATAAAAATGCCAGCGCAACTATCTCAAAAATTATTGTCCCTCTCTGATTATCTTTTTTGTTTTCTATTTTAATAACCTCATTTATTTACCAGTGCAATCTAAAGAGGATGGAAGGGGTTAGTATCGACCTGTTTGCGGATAATTTAACAACCCTTCCATCCTCCTGATGCGCTCATCCCCTGAGCTGATCTTTCCAATTAAATATTTCCTGTAATTAATTATTACCAATGGTCGTGGCGAACGCATAAGCTACATGGCAATATATGCGCAGATCACTACCACCTGCTGCCACCATTTGGCGGTGCAAACACATGGGGCGTGTGACAGCTCTTACAGTCATTTTTGCTCGCTCTTCCCCCATTATGCTGGTTATTGTGACATGCCTTACAGCGATCACGTCCTACTTCATAACCAGTTGCGCCTATACCGGGGTAATGACCCGTAAGATTAGGTTTTTCCAGTCCCACCGTATCCGCAGTATGTGTACCGTGACAGGCATTACACTTGACCATGGTATGAGTCATGTTTGCTGC
>JADFWF010000284.1 GCA_015222965.1 Pseudomonadota bacterium
CTATAACCACATTAATAGCTCCCCTTTAGTACTATCGTCCGAACTGCAGCATATACATATCCTCACGCCAGCTAACGCACCAACCGATAAAAGACGACAGTTCAACAAAACAAGCGATGACCACCTCGTTTATTGCAATGGATATTACAGTAATCAGGCATACCTTCTGATCTCATTACTATCACCTGACGCACACGCTCAATCACGAAACAATAATGTCATGTATGCATTGGCGCAAATAGCTGAGAGTTTTAGGGAAAAAAACTAACCATATCGGCCCACATCTCATTCAATTAAAGCTGCCATCAAATCACTGGCCGGGTTACCTTTAAAGTGCATCTCTGGCCGGTCATACATCTCGATAATATTGATATTGGTGTGATGTGTTTGTTTCATGATCTTGCTGTCAGCGACATCACCCGCTCTGAGGATTGTGATGAAGGTTGATCGCAACGTATGAAAACTATACGCCTTTAACTTTGCCTTGTGCTTGTCCGGATCGGTCTCCGTGATAATCCCTGCCAGGTTAATACGTTTTCGGATCACCGCATTCACAGCCGTATGCGACATGCCTTTCCTCGAATCGCTGCCATCCGTATTTTTACTCAGCATAAAGTTACCGGAACGACTGATGCCACGAAACAACGGTCCGGTGTCTTCACCCATCTCATCCAGCAGCTCATCGATGGCTTTAACCGGGCACATCTTGCCTTTGCCGTAAGGAATCACCTTATAACGATTTTTAGTGCCTTCCTGATCCGTTTTGCTGCGTTTAACCTTATAGGAATAGCCTTCACCATCTACTTTTGTCAGATCTTCTATCTGCAGCTTTGATAATTCATTCTGGCGAAACGCACACACCAGCCCGACCAGGAACAGGGTGCGATCACGTAACCCGCGCATATCATCTTCAATGGCCATAATCACCTGCTTCACCTGGTCAGCGGTTAACGCCGGTGCACGCTTTTGCTCCCAGCCCTCATCGAGTCGCTCTTTACGAATGCCCGAGAGTATCTGTTGAATGACGGGACCTGCCGTTGGATCTTCCGCATCCAAAAACCGATGTACAAAGGAGAGGGCGGCCACATGATGCCGTAAGGTACTGGGCGCAAGTTCCTCTGATTTAGTTATCAGGTAATTCTCAATGAGTGTTGATGTCACAGGAAACGGTAGATCGGTGCCGGCATAGCGGATAAAACTCAAGAGATCACTTTTATAACCGGCCCAGGTGTTATCAGCAAAGGCTTTACGGCGAAGCGTGGCTTTGCGTTCGATCAGATGACGATCTTCCTCGGTCAATGCTGTACTGGTGTCCACGTCCTTTGTGACCATGGCCATCATCATGGCTTCTAGCGGTTTAATGCTGCGTTCTTGTATACCCATCATGACTGCCTGGTAGCGAGTGGCATTGAAGGTTATTTCACCAACAGAAAGTGTTCTCAAAACCGACTCAGATACAGGGAAGTATAGATGCTTATTTGAACATTGCAACAATGAATATTGTTGAATACTAAAATAATACGAAGTAGGGCGGTTTAATTAATTATATACATGTATACCTGTATGATTGATAAAAACCGAAAATGACGCTATAATCCATCAAACACCACGCACACCGGGGATCGCCATGTCTGAAATCAAGCTGCACTGGGAAGAGTTTGTTGGGGTCTGGAACCGGCTCATCGTCGAGCATGGCAAAGACCCGAGCATTCAACGCCTGCGCCAGGCACTGGGCAAAGGCTCCATTGCCCGCATCACCACGTTCAAAGAACGCGCCATCCGAATGCGCGAACTCGCGCTGTCGATCACAGACAGCAAACTGCCCAACCCGCTCATCGAGGCTGCCACCACGATGTACAACCGAATCATCGAAAAGTCCGAGGAAAATGAAAAACTGTTCATGGCGGACATCGATAAACAGCGCAAGGAAATGGAAGCGGAAGTGTCCGATCTACAGGAAAAGAACCGCGCCGCTGATAAAACCATCACCGAGCTAACCGGTCAGCTGGACGCAGCCACCACCGAAGCAGAGACATTACAGGCACAGGTACACGAGCTGACACTAAAACTGTCAAACACCCAGGGCCAACTTGAGAAAGCCAATGCCCTCAACACCCAATTAAGCAAAGACACCGTAGATCTTAAAAAGGAGTTCAAAGAACATCTGGCGGCAGAACAGGGCCATACGCTCGATGCCAAACAACAACTCGCCAAAGCACAGGATGACAAAGCCGCCGCTGACAAGAAACACACCGCCGAGGTCGCCACACTCAACGAACAACAGACAAAAGCCCGGCAGGCTCTAAAGGACGAAACGGTGAAAATGAACAGCTACTATGAGCAGCAATTAAAGACCCGTGAAGAGCAAACCAAAGCCCTGAAGGTTCAGTGTAAAACGGCTAACGATAAGCTCGCCGAACAAGCACAGGATATTAAAGATGAGCGAGAGACAAATAAAGAGCTAACAAGCCAGCTGGCAACCAGTACGCGGAAAACCGAGAAACTGCAGGATAAGCTGGAAAACCTGGTCGCCTCATTGAGCGCCGCAAACGATGCGATAAAAGAAGTCAAAGATGAGAAAGAAAAACTACTCGTGGTGATGAGCAATATTAAGGTGCAAAATGATAACTAATATTGATGAAAATACGACCGTCAGAACCACGAAGACACCTGATATTCCTGGGCAGGAAATATTACTCGATAGAGACACGGTTCTACGGATCCTGGATAAGAATACCGTCGACGGCTTTATCGAAATAGAGCGCAGTGTTGTCAATCAGGCATAAAAGAAACCACAACAATTGAAACAGAAGCAATGAAAGTATCAAACCTCAAGAATGAAAAAGAAAAAAGAGCATTAATGGAGAGCATAAAATTCCGGTAAGCAACTATCTCTTGCCAGGTGATACTATGGCATGGGAGAAATCGATAGATTTTCTTTAAAGTGAGCACGATCACCAGAGTTTAATAATAGTGAGTACTATTACTTGCTGACTAATTCCTGCGTGCATATGAGTGTCTGCTACCAACATAAGAAGACATTCAAAGCTTATGACTCAATGCTCCAGAACACCACAAAACAGACGCTCGCAATTTTTCTCTTAACGACAGAAACCGACCCATAACGGC
>JADFWF010000285.1 GCA_015222965.1 Pseudomonadota bacterium
ACATCCATCACCCCGACACTTTCAGCTCTCACCAGAAAGTTTTCTGCAAGGTTGGCAAATAAAGGATCATTTGCAGGTAATGCAATTCCGATAGGCTCATAAGTCAATAGAGAGACCACTGACTGGAACCCGCTGTCAGGATAACGCTTCATAAGACTCAGGCAGATCGGAAAATCAGTCAGCATCGCTTTGGCTTTGCCACTGGAAACCATTTCAGCTCCTGCATCAGAATCAGCAACTGGCAAACGTTTAAGTTCTGGCAACAGTTCCTTTACAAAAGTTTCACTGGTCGTCCCCTTCACCACAGCCATCGTCATACTAGATGATTTCAGATCTGTAGCCTCATCAGCTTTCGCCATTTCCTGCTCCTTGGTGATCAGGCATTTTCCAGAAACAAAATAAGGTCCGGCAAATGCGACACGCATGTTCCTGTCGACAGTCATCGTCATATTTGAAAGCACGATATCGACCTTGCCTTTTTCAAGCGCGGGAATCAGTTCTTCGAATGGAATAACTTTGGTGACTAATTCCACACCCATGCTTTCGGCAAGCGCTTTTGCAAGATCGATGTCAAAACCGATCACATCACCAGTCACGGTTTTTTCAGACATCAGAGGCATGGAACCAGAGGTACCAAGTACCAGCTTCCCTGATTTTTGGATACGGTCGAGTACCGGTGAGTTACCAGCAGCATCAACTGTGCTGATGACAACGAAAAATAAAGTAGTAAAAGCTAGAATTAAACGAGCCAGGTGTTTCATTATTATCTGTCCTGATTGAGTAAGATTGTATAGATTAAGAATTGTTATCATGTTTTTACGCAATGCAAAATATCCTGAAATGCCTCGTCAGTCAACGTTTTATTGGCACAGCAGCAGATTATGCCCGGCATATATTAGAAGATATTAATCTTTTATCGCATTTGCACTGAAACTTCAGGTATAATGCGCCACCTAGCTCGGGTGCACTTCGGTCTGCACCCTTTTAAAGCGGTAATTCTTTAACGTCTTACCTCGAAACAAAAATATGTTTCCGCCTGGACCGATCCACAAAATTTGTGGGTAGGCCGATCCCTGGAGATCATTCAATGTCATTTGATTCACTCGGCCTGATGGCCGAATTAAACCGTGCTGTATCTGAAAAAGGCTACGACACCCCCACACCGATACAAAAACAGGCGATACCCGTGATACTGGAAGGCCGTGACCTGATGGGTGGCGCGCAGACCGGTACTGGAAAAACAGCCGGTTTTACCTTGCCACTTTTGCAGCGGCTTATGGAGACCGACAAACCACGAAAAGGCAGACGCCCTCTCCGTGCGCTGGTACTAACCCCTACCCGTGAACTCGCTGCCCAGGTCGCTGACAGTGTACGCGACTACGGACGTTATCTGCCGCTGCGTTCGACCGTGGTTTTCGGCGGCGTAAGTATCAATCCACAGAAACAGAAACTCATCAAAGGTATCGATGTACTGGTTGCAACACCCGGTCGATTACTGGACCACGTCAACCAGCGTTCGGTGAATCTTTCGAACGTTGACATCCTGGTACTCGATGAAGCTGATCGTATGCTCGATATGGGTTTTATCCATGACATCAAAAAAGTTCTGGCCCTGGTCCCTAACAAGAAGCAGACCTTATTATTCTCGGCTACTTTTTCAAACGATATCAAAAAACTTGCCAATGGCCTGATGCAGTCACCTGCACTGATCGAAGTAGCAAGACAAAATGCTGCAACAGACACCGTGACACAGGTTATTCACCCGGTCGATAAAACGCGTAAACGTGAATTGTTATCATTCCTGATCGGTTCAAATAACTGGCAACAGGTGCTGGTATTTAACCGTACCAAACACGGTGCAAACCGGCTTGCAGAACAGTTGAACAAAGACGGCATCACCGCCGCCGCCATCCATGGCAACAAGAGTCAGGGTGCACGCACCCGTGCATTGGCTGACTTTAAAGCCGGACAGGTACGCGTTCTGGTGGCTACAGATATCGCTGCACGCGGCATCGATATAGACCAGCTGCCACACGTCGTTAACTTTGAACTGCCGAATGTAGCGGAAGATTACGTACATCGCATCGGTCGCACAGGTCGTGCCGGTAATGAAGGTGAAGCGATGTCACTGGTGTGTGTCGATGAACTGAAGTTACTCAAAGACATCGAGAAGCTCATCAAACGCGAGATCCCAAAAGATGTGATCGAAGGTTTTGAGCCAGACCCATCGATAAAAGCGCAGCCGATCAGGAATGGTCGCAATAATAACGCTGGCGGAAAAGGACGTGGACAGCAACGCTCATCATCTAAAAGACACTCAGGAAACGGCAACTCGAAAAAAGCCCCCAGAGCAGGTAAAAACGCCAGGAAAAAAGCAGCTGAAAACAGCAGCAGTGGTAACAAAGCGCCATCCCCCTGGAAGAAGCGAACGAATAGCCAGAATCGCAAAAGAGATGCTGCTTAAATAAAAACTACGTCATTACGAGGAACGAAGTAATCTCACTTTTGCAACGTTCCCGCTAAAAGAGATTGCCACGCTCTGCTCGCAATGACGAACTAATGAACAACCTTTAAATACCCGGAATAGAACAATGCTAGCAACTGCAAATATAACTATGCAATTTGGCGCCAAGCCATTATTTGAAAACGTCTCAGTTAAATTTGGCGATGGAAACCGTTATGGTCTTATCGGCGCCAATGGCTGTGGCAAATCAACCTTCATGAAGATACTGGGGGATGATCTGGAACCATCTGCAGGCAATGTCTCAAAAGATCCGAACGAACGTATCGGTAAATTGAAACAGGACCAGTTCGCCTACGAAAAATTTACCGTCATCGATACCGTCATCATGGGACACGAAGAACTGTGGGCGATCAAATCTGAAAAAGATGCGATCTATGCAAACCCGGAGATGACCGAAGCCGATGGTATCCGTGCGGGTGACCTGGAAGCGGAATTTGCAGAGATGGACGGTTACTCAGCAGAAGCACGCGCAGGTGAGTTGTTATTAGGTCTGGAAATTCCGTCTGAACAACATTATGGTCCGATGAGCGAAGTTGCACCCGGCTGGAAGCTGCGTGTTCTGCTGGCACAGGCTCTATTTTCAGAACCGGACATCATGCTTCTGGACGAGCCTACCAATAACCTCGATATCAATACTATCCGCTGGCTCGAAGATATATTAAACGCACGTAAATGCACCATGATCATCATCTCGCATGACCGTCACTTCTTGAACAGCGTGTGCACGCACATGGCTGACCTGGATTACGGCGAAATCCGTATGTATCCCGGCTCTTATGATGATTACATGATCGCATCGACGGCAGTGACCGAACGCCTGCAATCTGAAAACGCCAAGAAGAAAGCACAGATCGCCGAACTTAAATCATTTGTCAGCCGTTTCTCTGCAAACGCATCGAAATCAAAACAGGCTACTTCACGCGCAAAACAGATCGACAAGATCCAGCTGGCAGAAGTAAAACCTTCGAGTCGTAAAAATCCTTACATCTATTTTGAACAAGATAAAAAACTGCATCGCCTGGCGCTTGAAGCCGAAGGTCTGGCAAAAAGTTTTGATGAAAATTACCTGTTTGCAAATTTTGATCTGATGGTCGAAGTCGGTGAGCGTATAGCGATCATCGGTCCCAACGGTATCGGTAAAACATCTTTATTAAGATGTCTGCAAGGTGACCTCGAACCCTCTGCCGGCACAGTGAAGTGGTCAGAAAACTCACAGCTCGGTTATTACGCACAAGACCACAGTTCAGACTTTGCGGAAAACAAAACACTCTATGACTGGATGAGTTACTGGGGCAAAGAAAACGATGACGAGCAATCGATCCGCGGCACACTGGGACGTCTATTATTTTCATCCGATGAAATAGATAAAAAAGTCGACGTCATCTCCGGTGGTGAACAGGGCCGTATGCTGTTCGGCAAACTGATGCTGCAGCGTAACAATATCCTGTTGATGGACGAACCAACTAATCACCTCGATATGGAATCTATCGAATCACTCAACCTGGCGCTGGAAAATTTCCCCGGCACGCTGTTCTTCGTCAGTCATGACCGTGAGTTCGTATCATCATTAGCAACACGTATTATCGATATGACAGCTAAAGGTATCATTGATTTCCGTGGTAATTATGAAGATTACCTTGCCAGCCAGGACACGGACCTGAAACGCAAAGCATCTTAAGAACATTTCTGACACAACAAAAAACGGCAGCCTGAATGGCTGCCGTTTTTTTATTATCTTTCAATAATCAAAGTGCGTTCATGTACCCTCTGGCACTATCGGTGTTAGTGCTGGCTGAGGAGCTCTCTGCATATCCCAAGACTGGCCACCTTGTCCGCCCTGTCCCTGACCGCCACCTCTTCCATAACGGTACTGATGCTGGTACTGATACTGGTTAGGATTGCCCTGGCTGCCCATACCACCACCCTGGCCACCACTCTGGCCTCTACCGCCACCCTGACCACTGCCGTAGCCCTGACTCTGTCCACCGCCATAACCTTGACTTTGCCCACGTCCCTGGCCGCCGCCATAACCCTGGCCTTGACCACCGCCATGGCCTCTACCAGATCCCTGTCCACCGCTGTAACCCTGTCCCTGACCACCGCGATTGCTGTAACCGCCACTCTGACCACCCTGTCCGCGACTATAACCCTGGCCACCACCCTGGCCGCCACCTCTGTTGTAACCACCGCCTTGTCCGCCGCCACCTCCACCACCTTTGGCGAAGGCGCTTGATGAAGCGGCTACTGCAACCGTTACAAATACGGTAGCTATTGTATTTTTAATCTTTGAATTCATCTCTGAGAACTCCTCATATGATATTTTTAAAATACTAAACAGAGAGCAACAACCAATTTAAAAACAAGCACTCTCTATTCCTGTTAGAACCAGTGTATCAATAGGAGCAAACAAACGAATTGATTATTATCAGTAATTTAAAGAGATTTTATTCAACAAATACCACACAATAAAAACAATGAATTTCCGTTAATATATTGATATGAAGCAACAGATTAATATACGATTTTACGAGGAACTCAACGATTTTCTACCGCAGGAACAGCGTAAAATTGATTTTAATCATGCTTTAAAAAAATCAAGATCGATTAAAGACCTCATAGAGTCGATCGGTGTGCCACACGCAGAAGTCGACCTGATTATCGTGAATGGTGAATCCGTTGATTTCGATTACCCGGTACAGGATGGTGACCGCATAAGTGTCTATCCGGTTTTTGAGTCACTGGATATTTCACCCCTTAAGCATTGCCAGCCCGCACCATTACGAACCACCTGCTTTGTCCTCGATGTTCACCTCGGACGGCTCGCCGCCTATTTACGTATGCTCGGATTCGACACCCTGTACCGTAATGATTACGACGATCCGACACTTGCTGATATTTCTGCTGATGAACATCGCATACTGCTTACCTGTGACCGGAGATTGCTCATGCGTAAACAGATCACTCATGGTTACTTCGTGCGTTCCCGGCAACCGCAAAAACAGATACTGGAAATTCTGACACGCTTCGATCTATATAATAACCAGAAACCGTTCACCCGCTGCATGCATTGCAACGGAAAAACACACGCGGTAAATAAACAGGATATAGAAACACGGCTTTTGCCAAAGACTATAAAATATTACGATGAATTCTATCAGTGTGAAGATTGCGGAAAAATCTACTGGCAAGGCAGCCATTTCCTTAAGATGCAAAAAATGATAGATAACATTAATGTTGCTGCTGGATAAAACTTATGAAAAAAATTGCAATTTTTGTCGACGTACAAAATATCTATTACACGACACGCGACAGCTACGGTCGTCAGTTCGACTATCGTAAATTCTGGAAACGTCTCAGTTCTCAGGGTGAGATAGTTATTGCGAATGCTTATGCGATTCAACGTGATGACGCCAGTTTAAATTCTAAATCGCAGAAAAAATTCCAGGACGCTCTCAAACACATCGGCTTCACAGTAAAACTAAAACCTTATATCCAACGCAGTGATGGTTCAGCCAAGGGCGACTGGGATGTCGGCATTACCATCGATGTCATGCAGACAGCAAAAGACGTTGATACTGTCATACTATTATCAGGCGACGGTGATTTTGATATGTTGCTGGATAAAGTTAACAGTGATTATGGCGTTACCACAGAGGTCTATGGCGTACCCGCACTCACCGCAAACTCACTGATCGATGCCGCCAGTATCTATCATCGTATCGAAGAAGATTTATTGCAGTAAGTGTCTATAACAGCCGTATCTATAACAGAAGTGTCGATAACAGATCAGGGTGCAAGCCGCTCACTGGACCAGCTGCCGTCTTCATCTTTGCGAAAAATAAAACGATCATGCAGGCGGCTATCTCTTGCCTGCCAGAATTCAAATGTTTCAGGTTTTACCCGGTAACCACCCCAGAATGGCGGCAACGGTACTTCTTTGTCAGCATACTTCTGCTTCATACTGTCGACCATGGTCTCCAGTATCGATCGGGAACTGATGACCTTGCTCTGCCCTGACGACCAGGCGCCGATCTGACTGCCACGCGGACGTGTAGAAAAATATTTTAATGATTCTACCGTTGATATTTTTTCAGCGACGCCAGTGATTTTTACCTGGCGACCCAGGACATGCCAGGGAAATAACAGGCTAACGTTGGCATTGACCGCGATCTGGCTGGCTTTACGGCTTTCGTAGTTAGTAAAAAAAACAAATCCTTTGTCATCGAACAGCTTCAACAACACGATACGTTGCCATGGCTGTGCGTGCTCATCGACTGTTGCCAGTGACATAGCACCGGGTTCATAGATATCAGCGTCGATAGTCTCGCCATACCATGTTTCAAACTGTTTCAGAGGGTTGGCAGCAATGTCTTTTTTGCTCAAGCCCTGTTGCATAAATTGTTGTCGTAAATCATCTGTAGTCATAACAGTAAATTCTCACATTATTTTATATTCACGGATACTAATAATTTATATTTTTTTAAAAACTCTAAAGATCACATCCACCGTGATATCCAGCTCATCTAATTTTCCCACTGCTTCCCTGCCTTCTTTTGATGCCCGATAAAAATGTGGCGTCATCATGAGCAAATGATTGATCTGTTCACTGTTAGTTACAGTTGTTTTGAACTGAAGCCTCTCAGTGCCTTCCGGTGAAAAATCCGCCAATTCCATCTGAGCTAAAGCTGACTGTTTCGTTTTGCTTACCTCAGGATATATTATCTCCCGCAGTTCTTTCAGGTGATCAGGTCCTGGATCGACAAGAATAATTGTTCCACCGGGTTTTAATGCTTTATTAAAGCCTTCGACACTTAAAAATCCAAACAGACACTGGATAATATCGACACTTTCATCTTCGACCGGCAATTGCCTGTTAGTACCCACGACCCAGCTTATCTGTCTGTTTCTTTTACTCGCTTGCAAGACGGCATCTTTGGATATATCCAGACCGATAAAAGACAGCTTGCCAGCGTCTTCTCTATCTTTAAGGCTGTTAAACAGAAAATCAAAATAATAACCTTCACCACAGCCGGCATCCAGAAAACATCCGTCATCATCGTCGATGATTATTGACGATACTGTCTCGGCTAGCTTGATTGCGATAGCCTGATAGATACCGGTATCGAGAAAGCGTGTCCTTGCCAGCACCATCGCCTTGCTGTCACCCGGCTGCTTCGAGCGCTTATGCTGGACAGGCAGTAGATTCACATAACCCTGACGGGCGATGTCAAACGTGTGGCCATTCTCGCAGACATACTGATTCTCAGTTTGTTCAAGCCTGTTGCCGTCTATCGGGCAGGCAAGGTTATCAGCTTTAGTGATATTCATACTTTATTAACGCTATCTTCAGTTAAAATCACTTCATATGTCAGACAAGAGCAAAAAAACAGATGTCTTAGTCATCGGAGCCAGTGCATCAGGATTAATGTGCGCCATCGAAGCAGGAAAACGCGGACGTAAGGTCGTGGTACTGGATCATGCTAACAAAGCCGGTAAAAAAATTCTTATGTCCGGTGGTGGACGCTGTAATTTTACCAACATTGATGTCGATGCAAGTAATTTTATTTCACATAATCCACACTTCTGTAAATCAGCATTAAGCCGTTACACACAGTGGGATTTTATCGCCCTGGTTAACGAGTATCATATTCCCTATCACGAACGTGATCTCGGCAAACTATTCTGTGATGACAGCGCCAAAGATATCCTGGATATGCTGCTCGATGAATGCAAGAAAGCAAAAGTAAAGATAGTTCTCAATTGCGACATTAAAAAGATCGATAACGAATCGTTTGCTGTCAGGACGTCAGCGGGAAACTATCAAGCGACTTCTCTGGTGATTGCCAGCGGCGGATTGTCTATCCCTAAGATGTGCGCCAGTCCACTCGGTTATAAGGTAGCAGAACAATTCGACCTGAAACTCTGGCCCACCTCGGCTGGCCTGGTCCCCTTTACCCTGCAACCGCATGACAGAGAAAAATTTGAAACACTTTCAGGTATCTCTGTCGAGAGCCTGGTCAGTAATGAGCGCATCCAGTTTAAAGAAAATATTCTATTCACCCATCGCGGCTTGAGCGGCCCCGCAATCTTACAGATTTCTTCCTACTGGAAACCTGGGGAAGCAATAACGATTAACCTGCTCCCGGAATTAGATGTTATGGAACTGCTAACATCACGCAGGGAAAATAAGCCGCAGCTAAAACTAAAGACAGTTCTGATCGAAATATTACCCAGACGGCTAGTCACTGTTTTCTTTGATAGAGATACCATTGACCAGCCGTTACAAAATCTTTCAAAAGATAAGATCAATGATATCGCCCAGCAGTTACAGCACTGGAAATTAAAACCAAACGCCACCGAAGGTTATCGTACCGCCGAGGTCACATTAGGCGGTGTCGACTGTGATGAACTCTCGTCCAAAACCATGGAATCAAAAAAGGTTACAGGGCTTTATTTTATCGGTGAGGTTATCGATGTTACCGGCTGGTTAGGCGGCTACAACTTCCAGTGGGCATGGTCATCGGGCTGGTGCGCTGGGCAGGTTGTTTGATGGGTGTCAATTAACGCCTGTTTTTTTCAAAATACACCGGACAGATGTCCGTTACCGGCCAATAGCGGAAGTCAAAAACGTTGAACCGCAGAGAGCGCAGGGGTACGCAGAGGAAAACCTTAATTTTTGTCAACGGCGCCGCAGGCACCGTTAACAAAGAAAACTCTGCG
>JADFWF010000039.1 GCA_015222965.1 Pseudomonadota bacterium
CATCGTCTGCGCCGCAGTGAACTCAAGTTTTTAGTCTTTTTGTTTTTAACTGATGACTGCCAACTGCAAACTGCCAACTTCTCCTAAGGCTCAACATCAGTCATTCAGTTTCAGCCTCGACCACCATCTCCTTTTCTTCAGCAGACGCCTGTTCTGACTGCTGCTCAAACGCTTCATAATATTTCTTCGCTGCCGGATGCAATGGCATAGAGATACCGAGCCTGACAGTTTTATGCGTGATAAAACCGGCACGGTAAAATGTTTGAGCTATTTCATCCGCTCCTTCCTGCATCAGTGCCATAAACTGTGTAACAACTTCGCCCGGTGTATTCACACTCGTCGTCAATAGTGCTGACACACCCAGAGTAAGTACCGACTCGGTCTGACCAGGGTAGGTCTTTGCCGTGATGGGCTGTCCGTAATAGGCAAAGTTTTTCTCGACTAGCTTGGTAATGATTTTCTGGTCCAGCGGAATAAACCGGATATCGTCTCTTCGTTGCGCCAGAGCCTGAATCGCCGGATCGGGTATTGCGCCGACCAGAACGATCGCATCAACCTCACCCTCCTCCAGTGCTTTGATGGAATTACCACGGCTGAGTAATTTAACGTCATCATGACTCATCCGTTCAAACCCGGCCGCCATCCAGATACGTGCTGCGGTAAAGCGCGTACCGGAACGTATGCTACCGATAGCGACTTTTTTACCGTCCAGGTCAGCAATTTTTTTTATTCCATGGTCTTTCAGGGTAATAACATGTACTGCTTCAGGCCACAGGCTGCCGATAGCGCGCAGATCAGGCGAGGGCAATTGCCCTTCTTCGATCCAGCCCTTGTACAGTACTTCTGCAACATCGCTCTGCAGCAATGCAAAATCGATGCGACCGGTATTTACACGATAGCCATTTTCAAGACTGCCCTCGGAGGCATAGTTAAATATCTTGTATCCCTGTTTGTTAGCATAGTCAGCAAATGCTTCACCGAATTTATAATAAGAACCAGTTGGCCAGCCAGTTCCCAGGGTATGATATTTCTTGAGATCAGCATGTCCAAGATCGATACGTGCCAGTGAGCGTCGTAATTCTTGAAGTGTTACACGATCTTCTTCAGAACGTGTTGCCTTAATATTTTGATCGAGCAGGTTCCTGATCTTTACCAGGATAGCATCAGGCGAAGGTGTATCCAGAGTTTCCACAACGGTAATACTTTCTTCTGACTGTATCGGTGTAAAAGTATTTGCCAGCCAGTTTCCGTCAGATTGATGATATCCGACGCGACCCCGGATAAACAGGCTGTCGCCCTTTTTATTGCCACTGCTGTTAAAACCTTCGATGCCTGTAGTCACAGCACCTAGTACTGCTGCCAATGTACCGACATTAAGTCCTCGCCAGGAGATCAGATTGTATTCACGCAAAAATTCAACTTCAAGATTAAAGTAAATATATATGCCCTCTGCTCCATCGAGACGTGGTGCAGAACCTTTACGTGTTAATTTTTTTATCTTGAATAACTTATCTGAGAACTGCTGATCCAGTCTTTGTTGAATTTCTGTATTCAGGATTGCATCATCAGGGCCGCGGCTGCAGGCACTGAGCGTTACCAGTAAAAGCAGGAACAGGATGTACTGAATGTTGCGCACTTAATTACCCAGCCCGAATATCGGCAACGTTAGGTAGACCTGAATTACGATCGCGTTCAACAGATCGATGAAGAATGCACCCATCAACGGTACCACGATAAATGCTTGTGGTGCTGGACCAAAACGTTTGGTCAGGGCACTCATATTTGCCACAGCAGTCGGTGTTGCACCAAGGCCAAAGCCGCAGTGGCCACCAGCGATGATGGCAGCATTATAATCTCTACCCATGATACGCCAGGTTATATAGCTGGAAAAAATCACCATACCGACAAGCTGTGTACCCAACAAGACCAGCAGCGGACCGGCAATGCTGATCATGCCCCACAGGTTGAGAGACATGAGCGCCATGACCAGAAAAAGTGATAATGAAATATTACCGATAAGATCTACGCTGGGTTGATGAGCACTGGGCAGCCTGTAATGGATAGTCGTATTGCGGATGATCACACCAACGAACATACACCAGAAGATATCCGGTAGTGTCATGACATTTTCTGCAAACCAGACAGAGATTATCTTTCCGAAGATGATGCACAGTAATACATAAAAGAATGAAAGCAGGAAGTTATCTTCATCGACGGGCGCATATTCACTGTCATCGTGCTGCAACACGACGCCGTGTTCATCAGCTGCTTTATGAGGTAATGGGATATTATGTTTTTTTATCAAACGGCCAGCAACAGGGCCACCGATGATGCCTCCTAATATCAGGCCGAATGTAGCAACAGCCATCGCCAGCTCCATAGCTCCGGCGATATTGCTGCTGTCATGAAACTGCTGCGCATAGGCCGCACCCGTTGCGTGACCGCCAGAGAGTGTTATCGACCCACTTAGCAGACCGACTAATGGATGCATGTCCAGACTTACTGCAGTCATCAGGCCGATGCCATCCTGTATGATCAGGTACAGCAAACAGGCGACGATAAATAACAGCAATTGTTTACCACCGGTAGATAACATGCGCATATCTGCACCGAGACCGACACAAGAAAAAAAAGCCAGCATCATCGGCTCTTTCATCGTCATGTCGAAGCCAAAACGCATGCCAAACTGCCCCAGTAACAAGCTGGCAACAAGTGCAAACAGAAAACCACCAACAACAGGAACAGGGATATTGTTATCACTAAGAAATCGCAGACGTGATATGAGAAACATACCGATATAGAGGACCAGCACGGCAAACCCAAGTGTCTGGGTCGGGCCAAAATCAAGCGACATGATTATTCTTCTTGTAATTTATCAATGCCATACCATTCAAAAAATTATCAGCTTATCCGAGGTTATATACTAACCGCTTTTATCGGCTACTTTTGATTTTATCTAGTATTGCAGGATCTATTTTTTTATCCGGATAACGTAGTCTAAATGCGTCGAGTTCTTTCTGCGCCGCTTCCATCTCACCTTTCTCTATCAGCTGACGAATGTTATCTAACCACTGTTGCGGTGGAAGACTATCAATATCTTCTGTATCTTCAGGGCTATATTCGTCCATCATAAGTTGAATTTTTTGTCTCCCGACAACTTCTGATTTAACTTCTTCCTGCTGTGGCTTGCTGGAACCCGCAGCCACAGACGCTGGCGCAGGTAAAACAGAGCGCATCGGTGCCAAACTTTCTTCCACTATTGCCTGGTCCATTACTGAGTCATCTTCAACTAATGACCCGTTGTGATTAACTTCAGTCGGTTTTACTGACTGTGCTTTGGGCGCGTTAAGAAGTACACGTTTTTTTGCTTTTTCTTTTCTGAGCAGTGCATTCTCATGAGCAACAGATTCCTGTTGCTGACTTTGCTTCTGTATTTGCTCCAGTTCATCAAAGACTATTGGCAGCGGCTCCTCCTGCTCCATCAGGGGAACCAGAATAACGGTGATAATCAGTACCGCAGCGATTGAAACTGTTGCACGCCAACCACCGGAGAATGGACTTTTAACAACATGAGGATGATCCGTAGGCGGCGCCTGCTCGACCGCCTCATGTGCAGCCCTGAGAATAGCGGCGTCCAGGTGTGCGGGCGGACCCTGCTCCTTACCTTGCTGGTAGATGCTGGAGATCTTATCTTCGTCAGTGGTCATCCGTTCTCTCCCGCATGGTTGGCAAACCTATGATGTAGCTTGTGGCGCAACTTATCCATCGCATATCGAAGCCGGCTCTTAGCCGTTTCAAAATTAGTACCACAGGTCTCCGCAATCTGCTCTACACTAAGTCCCGCTTCCTCACGCAATAGAAAAGCTTCTTTCTGGTCAGGCGGTAACTCGGCAATCGCCTCCAGCAAAGCTTCGTGCTGGTTCTGTATCTGCAAGTTTTTTTCAGGTTGTGCGGATGTATTAGCCGCAGTTTCCAGCTCATCCACATTGTTATTGACAGGTCGGATACTGTTCCTGCGATACAGGTCAATAACACGATTTCGCGCCAGGTGGTAAAGCCATGTTTTAAAACTGGCTTTGAGCTGATAGTTATGACGGGCATTGATGACCTTGAGCCAGATATCCTGAAACAGCTCATCGACCACTTCCTGACTGCTCTGCCTCAGCACGAAACGATACAGAGGTGCTTTGTAACGCTGATATAAAACATCGAACGCTTCTGCATCACCTGTACCATAATTCATCATCAATTCCTCATCGGAAACATCGTTCTCCATGCTGTAAGCTTACGCTATTGTCCTTATGTGGCAAAGCCTTCATGTCTATCCCTCTAACGTCTGGTTAAAATTTATTAGGTCTGGCGTCGCGGAACAAGTTTCCGCTCCTACAGATCCCCCATACTCGTAGGAGCGGAAACTTGTTCCGCGATAGTGCCAGACACTAGCACACGCTTGTCGTATTATCGTGATGCCTGTAAATCATCCTTGTCCTGCGACGATAATGATTTAGCGAGGTTGACCAGTGACAAAAACTCACCGCGATAACCGAAGTTATCCTTACCTCTGGATGTTCTTGCAAGTTCAAGAACGTCATCATAAGCGAACTCATCCATATACTTGCCACCGCGCAACAGCTGTCCAAAACCGGCAACAGATGCCGAGAACCGGTAACGATCACTGGTATTAGCTAACCGTGTTTCGATGTCAGATGTTTTTATTACCTGCTCAATAAGTTTACTCTTACTGGCTGTTGGTTCTTTGTAACGCAGACGCAGATTTGCAAGTTCATTTGAGTGTTTTTCCTCTGTCGTTTCTGGGCTTGAGTAACGTAACGGATCCATCGCTTTGTTCTTACTATTTGTTAAAGTAACTTCATACAACGCCGTAACAGTATGCCCTGCACCGATCTCACCGGCATCGATCTTGTCATTATTAAAATCTTCACGATTAAGCGCACGGTTCTCATACCCGATCAGGCGATACTCTGCAACAACAGCCGGATTAAATTCGAGCTGAATTTTTACATCTTTGGCGATGGTATTCAGTGTCGAACTGATCTCATCAACAAGAACTTTCTGCGCTTCGTTTAAGGTATCGATATATGAATAATTTCCGTTACCGGCATCAGCAAGCTGCTCCATCAGATGATCGTTGTAGTTACCTGTACCAAAACCAAGCGTGGTCAATGAGATGCCTGTTTTACGTTTTTCTTCTACCAGATCTTTCAGCGCTTCAAAATTCACCGTGCCGACATTGAAGTCACCATCAGTCGCAAGTATCACACGATTGATGCCGCCTCTGATAAATTCCTGTTCGGCTAGTTGATAGGCACTTCGGATTCCAGCAGCTCCATTGGTAGAACCGCCAGCAGATAACGAATCAAGTGCCTGGGCAATTTTTGCAGATTGATTGCCAGCGACCGGCTCCAGCACGACGCCACTTGCACCCGCATAAACCACGATCGAAATTCGATCTTCACTACGCATCTGTTTTGTAAGCAACTTGAGTGCAGATTTCAACAGACCCAGTTTTTTTGGTGAATTCATAGAACCTGAAACGTCGACCAGGAAAACCAGGTTGGAAGCAGGTAATTCTTTCGCTGTTACGTCATAACCTTTGATGCCGATATGTAATAAACGCGTATCAGGATTCCATGGTGTCACACCGATTTCGGTTGTTACACTAAAAGGTGTTCCACTATTTTCGGGCACAGGATAATCATAAGCAAAGTAGTTAATCAACTCTTCGACACGAACCGCATCTTCACGCGGCAGGTTGCCAGAATTTATCATCCTGCGGACATTACTGTAAGCGCCGGTATCAACATCGATGCTGAAAGTAGAGACCGGCGCCTCAGCGACAAGTTTTATCTGGTTATCATCAAAATGCTCATAGTTTTCACGATTAACTGCTTCACTCGGCGCACGGATGGATTGCAGCGGTTGTGCAACATATCCAACCATAGGTGAAATCATTGCCTCAGCATGCATGGTACGTCCACGTTGCGCATATGAATCTGCCATCAAGTTAGACTTTGCCACTTTCTGCTTACGCAACTGATCCTGAACCACTGCCTGCGGCACGTTATTTGATAGCGTTTTAACTTCTGCATCTTCCTCAATAACGGCTATTTCCCTTTCCGGAAGCAGCAACGGTTTCATCTGGTTCTGGCTTTGACCCTGCTGCTCAGCAGGTGTACAAGCAAGTAATATAGAAGTAGTTAATACAGCTGTTAGCGCCACTTTTGGCGCTGATATCGGATAAATTTTATGCATGGGATTCTCCAGCGTTGTTGTTAGTCTCAACCCTATAAACGCTGGAGATTCTAAAAGGGGTTAAATTAATTTTCTTTTTTGTATATACCCGCTATTGAGCCTTAGCAGACCGCCAAAAAACTTTAAAAACTTGAACCGCAGAGGCGCGGAGACGCAGAGAAAAACA
>JADFWF010000007.1 GCA_015222965.1 Pseudomonadota bacterium
CCGATGCCATCTATCTTGCAATCGATATCGTGATCACCATCGACCAGTCGGATATTTTTTACCCTGGTGCCTACTTTGACCACTGATGATGAACCTTTGACTTTCAGGTCTTTGATAACAGTCACCGTATCACCATCCTGCAATGTATTGCCAACACTGTCTTTGATAACGGCCACATCTTCAGCAGCCTCATCAACTGACTCTTTCGACCATTCAAAAGCACACTCCGGGCAGACAAACATATTGCCATCCTCATAAGTATATTCGGAGTCGCACTCGGGGCAGTTTGGCAGATCGCTCATATTATTTTCCTGATAATGTTTAGCACTTAATCTACTAACTATTATGCCAGAGAAATCAGTGATTAATTAACCGCCGTTATGGTAATACCCTATGCAACTTACAGGCTGAATAAACTGGGCGGCATCGTTCAGGTATTTAAAACACCTCTGCCGGGCGACACGCCTTTTGACGAGGCATGGGCGCATCGTGCTTACCGTGCGCACATGAATACATTCGAAGGCATCGCGTTATTTGCACCACTGGCAATCGCTGCGCATATTGCAGGAACAGGTAATGAAGTAACTGCTATGGCTTGCGCTGTATACTTCTGGGCAAGAGTGGTTTATGCGCCACTGTATTACTTTGAAATGCCCTATTTAAAAACAACAGCGTGGTCAATTGGTTTGACTGCAACACTGGTGCTGGCTTATCAGCTACTGGCTTAGTACGAAGTGGCCATGGGGGCAGGACCTGCCCCCACATATATTCTTAACAATATTCTATGTATGCCATTGATTTACATGCCGAAAATTATTTTCAGGAATTCTTGCATTACTTTACTGTCTATTAATACTAATGAAGAAAAGTAAAGGTTAATAATCTTTATAGCGAGGTTTCGTAAATGAAAATCCTACATGCTACGTTGGCTGTTATCGCACTTGTGTTTTTACAGGCATGCTCGAGCCAGCCAACACAAATCAGCAAATCAGCATCGGCAAAAGATAAAATTTCTGTCGCGGAAAATCAGTTAATCAATAGTGCGGAATCAACCACTATTGGTTATCAAACAGGCACTTCATTATCCGTTCCTGAAGCGCAAATTATTCGCGAGTTATATCAATCCGGCTGCATGTTTGAACAGGTAGAGCTCAACCGGCGAAACCAGCAGATGCGCGTCAGTTGCGTGAACGACAAACCGCTTAACTCCAACTTTTAATTTATGAGTTGGGCTCGCTAGATATCGCCCGGACCAGAGCAATGAACCAGGACCATTACAAAAAACAAAAGAAGAGGCAGGGCTAATAGCTGCAAATCAGCCTGTCTCTTCTTTTTTGACAGGCAATATTAATCAATAAAGAAAAGCAGCTTTTTTTGAAACCCGGCCAAAACCAGCCATACAGCCAGTTACCGACATATTTTAAACTCCCTCTAAGAACTCATATAAAATCAATGACTTGTATTTATTAACCTTGTGTGGTTATACTTCCTGCTAGCGTCTTTACAGGAAGATAAAACTTACAGGAGGTAGCCATGAGTAACGAGCTTACAGATCTGCACAACATGATTGCGAATTACGCACTAGAGCACAGCGTCAAAGAGATACCGAGGCTCTATTTCGAAAAAACAGCAAATAACTGGAAAGATATGAAATCGAAGGGGCAGGACTGGGACAAATCCAGAGCCGCTGCTGCATTGTTATATGCAGCCGTTGTTGATGGCATCATTCATCAAAGCCAGATGACACCCCAAGGCTACCGCGCACTAAACTGGGCAGAACAATATCTGGATAAACTTAACACCGCAGCCGCGACTTCCTGAGCAATTTACTAAAACAAGACCGGCGCGACCAATGCAACTGCAATGAACCAGTACTATCGCCGCCTCGAATCCCGATAGTCGTGGTTCTCCTCCTCGACATCTTCCGCTACCTGCTCACGGCTTCGTTCATACACTATCTCCCGCCCCATCGCAGAACCTGCATAAGCAACGCCATTAGCTGTAGGAAGTAATTCACATTTAACACTATGAATCCCTTCACCTAGAACAACTTCGATCTTATCCGGACTTTTACTGAAGACCGAAACATCCATCAACATATCTGTCTCGGTAACACGGATCTGTATTTTTTGCTCGCTCATCTGTCGGGCCTCTTTTGATTAGTACAGCTTACTGGCATTCACTGCATTATGAATCAAATAAGCTTAACTTAACACCAGCGATGCCACATCCGGGTACGACTCAGACGATCTCTTCGGCCTCTGGCAAATCAATATCATCAACAAGCTGTGCTTCGCCACCTTCGATATCTATCTCGGCTTCATCTTCTATAATTTCGACCTGCTCTAGTAGATTGATGGCTATATCAATAAAATCACTGTCTGTAATAATACCAACCAGACGATCTTCCGCCAGCACGGGCAAGCAACCGTATTTATGTGACTGTATGTACAGGGCAGCCTGACGCAATGAATCAGTTCTATGAATGGCACTGACATTTCGAATCATTATATCTGACAGCATAATGTCGGTATCAGCCTCATGTGGCGCACTTCTGGTTTGCAGCGCTGAGCCGGGTGAAGTCGCTGCCAGCACATCTCTCTGCGTAACCAGGCCAAGTAAATGATTATCATCATCAGTTATCGGGATATGACGAATATTTCTCTCAGTCATAACCTTCCGGGCATCACTGAGTGAGTCATCCTCACACAAGGTACAGGGATCCGCCGTCATAAATTCATCTATTTTAATCATCTCTATCTTCCGCTTGTTGTAACACGCAACTACAATTTTGCAGATATTGGCGTTAATGATATTGATTAGAGTCAATCAGGCAGAATAAAAAGCAGATATACAGGTTTTGCTCATACTTATTAATTATTTAGCTATACTCGAACTGATATAAAGCACATGTAAAAAGCACAGCTAACCGTAAATAATAAGGATGTTTGATTGACCAACAATCATCTTTGCAATTTAAGATTGCAAGAGAGATTTAATGACATTAATCGAACCAGTTTCCAGCCTGTCCATCAAAAAAGCCGTAAACCTGTATACCATCGTACTGTTTATCTCTTTTGGTGTCCTGCTGTACTGGCTGGCTTCCGACCGTTATCAGGTCTTCGTCAACTTTCATGAAGACCTGGCCAGTAATACGACAAAAATAGTGGCCTTTGAGACCAGTAAAACGCTTAAAGAAAAACAGCGGATCATCGACATATTCGTTGAGACTTACAAAGACCTTATCACTGAACTTTCAAACAATCCTGATGATGAAGAAATCCGTCAGAAGATCGAAAATAATTTAAAAAAATATCAGCCTGATTTTTTCACCTTTAATATTATGACCACCAAAGGTGAACCAATTATCACTGACTTCGATGCTGATATCGGTGAACTCTGTTTTGCAGATCTCAGGCACTACATAGAAACCGGAAGACAAAATATTCGTCTGCACCGGAACCATAATGAAAATCACTACGACATCATCAGCGAATACTCTGCCGGAAAAACAAAACAACTCTTTTTTGTCAGCTTCAAAATTAATGAGCTTTCTGACTTACTCAACTCGACACAACCAGAAAAACATACCCTGATATTGATAAATAAAAAACAGGGAAATTTGATCGAGATAACACCACAGGGCAGTCAACTCAAAATCAACAGACTAGATCACAGGATGGATGGCGGTGAAAACTTAAGGACACTATCAACAACAGCGGTAAAAGGCACGAGCTGGCACGTAACAGACATGCATAACGAAGGGCTGTTTGACAACTATAGAAAAAAGATCATCAAAGAATATATTGTCGCTTTTTACGCATTTATGATCATCGCTCTATTCATGAGAAATATACTCATCAATCAGGATGAAAAACGCACGACTGCGGAAGAACAACTCAAGAAAAATCACAAACAGATTAAACACCTGAATCACCAGCTCGAAACTTTATCCAGAACAGATAGCCTGACCGGCCTGTACAACAGGCGTTACTTCGATGAAAGAATTCTTAGCGAATGGAATCGAGGGTTAAGATCAAAACAGACACTCTCATGCATATTGCTGGACATCGATTTCTTCAAAGATTTCAACGATTTCTACGGCCATCAAGCCGGTGATAAATGCCTGAAGGATATATCCATTGTAATGAAAGACACGTTCAGACGCGCAGGAGATATTGTTGCCCGCTACGGCGGTGAGGAATTTATCATCATAATGTCTGAGACTGACAAAAAGGATGCAGAGTCAGCTATGACGCAATTTCAAAAAGAACTTGAAAAATTAGAAATACCGCACCAGACATCGCCGATCAATGATCACGTAACAATCAGTGCCGGGCTTGTTAGCTGCAAACCATCAAATGAAACGTCGATAGAGGAATTTATCCGCAAAGCTGACAAAGCACTGTATCAGGCAAAAGGTAATGGCAGAAACCAATACGTGATTTATGACCCGCTGGAAAAATCTGAGTAACCATTTACTGTATTTCAAGCTTGATCTGACAACGGGTGCCAGAAATTAAGCCAAAACGGACTCTTAGAAAAAACAAAAATATATTGTCCACAGATGGACACAGATAAAAACATTGAATAATTCATGTCATTGCGAGCGAAGCGCGGCAATCTTCTGTAGATAGCACGGTCGTCGGATAGAAATTGCCGCGCTTCGCTCGCAATGACTGATCACTTATTTGGCTCTTATCCGCGTTTATCTGTGTTCATCTGTGGATGAAATGCTTTTTTCTTGACGTCTGTTAATGGCCGTAAGCAGACTTGCACACATTTACCGTCACTAGCAATATGACAACCTTATTTTTCCAATAAGCGGATACCATCTTTTTCGATACTGATGACCCTTTGCTTATACAGACTGCCGATCGCTTTTTTGAACGCACCCTTACTCATACCAAACAGATCAGAAATTAATTTCGGATCAGACTTGTCATGCACTGCTGCAAAACCACCCTGCTTTCTTAGGTGGTTTAAAATTATTTTCGCGTATTTATCTCGCGTTTCCTGACCACCCTGAAGGCTCAGATCAATTTTTCCATCCGGCCTGACATGTTTGATAAAACCTTTTTTAGACTGGCCAAAACTCAGCCGCTGAAACACATCGCTTTTATACAGCACACCCCAGTGACTGTGGTTGATGATCGCCTTGTAACCCAGATCCGTACTGTTGGCGATAATCAGGTCAACTTTCTGTTGTGGTTTGAAATCATGCGGTTTCTCATCATCAAGAAATTTATCGATCTTGGAAGATGCGCTGATGCGTCCATCGATCCCGATAAATATATGCACCAGATAAGAATGCCCGACTTCCATCGGCCTGTGCTGTTCGGCAAAAGGTACCAATATATCCTTATCCAGCCCCCAGTCGAGAAAGGCTCCGACAGAGGAAACATCGATAACCTTGAGATAAGCAAACTCACCAACAACCGCTTTAGGTGCCTGATTGGTTGCCACCGGTCGACCTTCTGAATCAAGATAAAGAAATACTTCTACCGTATCCCCCACTACCAGATCATCCGGTGCGTTCTTATTTGGCAGCAATACCTCACCGAGGTCTTCAGCATCCAGATAAAAACCGAAATCTACCGCTTTTAATACTTCCAGTTCATAGATATGACCAATACTAATCATTATTTTGCCTCAACATTGTTATGTACAGATCCTCTACCTTCTTCCTTGCCCAGGGAGCCTTCCGCAAAAACTTCAAACTGGACTTTACTGATGGATCACTGGTGAAGCAACGGATGTCGATACGCTCACCCAATTCGTTCCAGCCATAATTATCAACCAGGTCATTCACGATATGCTCCAGCGTTTTACCGTGCAACGGATTATTAATTTGCTTCTCAGTCATTGCCCGCCTCTCCAAGTTCATCAACGAGACAGTTTGATATAAAATCAACGACCGCACGTATTCGAGACATATGCCGCACGTCTTTATGATAGACCAGCCAGACTTTATGGGCAGGCAGCTTGACCGACTTAAACAGATGGATCAAATTTTTATTTGTTCTGCCCAGCACCTCTGGCTGCACGGAAAGCCCGACACCGGATACTGTCGCTTTATATCTCGTCACCGTGCTGTCACTGCACAGTATTCTTAAGCCTTCAGCTGAATGATTCAGCAACCACTGGTTCTCTGGCAATATAGATAGCTGATCGCCGTAAGTGATCACTTTATGTTTACGTATGTCTCTTAATTGCTTTGGCAGGCCGTAATTTTTTTTATAATTTTTTGATGCATACAATCCCAGCTTCATTTCGCCCAGATACTTGATGACCAGGTCGGATTCTTCCGGACGAAAAAGCCGTACTGCAACATCGGCTTCTCCCTGCGTAAGGTTCGCGGTAGTGGCTGACACATTAAACACAAGTTTCACTTTTGGATATTGCTGATAAAATTTATCCAGCGCCGGGATGAGCACCTCCTGCCCGAGCCCCTCCGGCAACGACAGCCTTACCGTACCACTTGCTGTTGCTTCACCACCCTGAACGACACGTTGAATCTTGACGATCGAATTTTGTATATGCTGCGACTGCTCATATATTGCCTGACCTTCCACTGTCAGACTTAAGCCCTTAACAGAACGCTGGAATAATTTAATGCCCAGTGACGACTCCAGGGCATCGATATGACGGCCGACCGTCGATTGATTAGAAGCCAGCATCTTTGCTGCAGCCGACAAACTGCCTACTTCTGCAGCAGCGGTAAAGTAACGAAAACCATCCCAGTTCATACTATTCATAATTGAATAGTATATCGTCGTTTTTGCCTGTATACGACCTTTTGTTGAACTGCTACATTAAATACATCGACTTCAGAAAATTCCACCCAGGCGGCCAGCACAATGAAAAAACAGTTAAATTTTTACGGGAAGTTAATGAGCGTAGAACTTTCTGATCATGCAACCCGGCAGAGTAAAGAACTAAACTGCATACTGTTAATCGAAATACAGATATATTTTAGTTGTCTGCTAGGCGAAAGACTCGCCTTTTATTCTGATACGGAACTCAACAGTGCATGGCAAGTAGAAAAAAACTCATTCACCACCATGATCAATGATGCTGAACAGTTAACAGAAAATATATATGTTCGCTTTAATACCGTAATGACCAAAGCCTGCCCGGTTTCAGATTACATCGGCTCGCCACCCGTCACTGACTTTACCATCAGCAAAAAGAAACCTTATGTTCCCAGCTGGTTAATGATTAATTTCAACAAAGATGAATGGTCAGGCGAATATGGCTGGCCCGCGAGCAAACCAGGACAGGCAAACACCAAGCAGGTCAGAGGACAGGCACAGCTTGCTGTGGCTAAATCGCTTGCCTGTTGATTTGGGATAGAACCAATCTGACTTCCGCTACTGAGCCTTAGCTGACTAATAGAAATTTCAAAGGCTTTAACCGCAGAGAGCGCAGAGGTACGCAGAGTTTTCTTTGTTAACGG
>JADFWF010000286.1 GCA_015222965.1 Pseudomonadota bacterium
GGTAAAAGTAAATCACCCGACCTGAGCAACCGGGGGAAATACAGGTATGCACTTTACTTTGGTCCTGCTGACCAGCGGACAAATATTATCCAGTCACCAAACGATAGCAGCGGCACCGAATTTAATCTGATCAACTTCAGCGAAAGCAACGATCCGACAACCACTGCCAATATTGTATTCGATATTCAGCTTACCGACCGTTCTGAACTGCAATTTTCTATCGCACCCTTCGAAGCACGAGATATCGGACAATTTTCCACACCGGTAAACTTTGCCGGTGATACATTTGCAGCAAATACAGATGTAGTGTCTCGTTACCGCCTAATTGAATCTCGAATCCAGTATCAATATGACCTTTTAGCCTCACGCACCTGGGACTTTAAAATTGGTGGTGCCATATCAGCACAGCGTACCGTGATCGAACTTTCCACGACTGAAGATGTGCCGGTATCTTCGGGTAAGGTTGATGACTGGGCCTTTTTACCTCTATTGCATCTTGAAGGCGTCTATCATCTTGGCAGAAGCATGGCATTTATAGCTGAAGGCAGCTGGATAGAAACATCTGAAAACGATCAGCTCGATGGCTCACTGATGTTTAATTATATGTTTGACCGTCACTGGGATGCAGGCATCGGTTATTCTGAATACAAACGCAAGATCAACACATCTGAACTGCTCAATGAAGTGAAGTACAACATTATTGTCTTTAATGTCGGTTACACATTCTAATCAAAATACTGAAATCACCTATGTCCGTGGTGCAGATATCAGCTTAGAAGCTAAAAGAAGCCCTTGAAAACGCATGTACATTATTAATGAAACAATCC
This sequence comes from Pseudomonadota bacterium, assembly GCA_015222965.1. GTDB lineage: Bacteria > Pseudomonadota > Gammaproteobacteria > SZUA-229 > SZUA-229. The sequence goes on from JADFWF010000286.1 coordinate 828, forward strand.
GAAAGCTGTAAAATAACTGGGTTACAAGGGGACGGAAAAACACACGGCAACATTATGCAGCACAATAAAAAGCCCTCAGACGAGGGCTTTTTATTTATCTTAGATCAACAGTCCAACTATCGTTGTGGAGCCTGTTGTGGCGCAGGTGCGTAACCCGGAGGTGGGCCATAACCTGGAGGTGGGCCATAACCCGGTGGTGGGCCGTATTGGCGAGGACCACCGTAATAGCCTGGAGGAGGACCGTATTGACCTTGACCACCATAATAGCCTGGAGGAGGACCATAAGGACCGCCGCCATAACCACCATATGGACCGCCGCCGTATGGGCCACCGCCATAGTAATCATCATCGTCAAAAGCCTGCTCCATTTCTTCCATCCAGTAACGTGGATCCCATTCATCATAAGGGTTCCAGTCATTGCCGCCACCCCAGTTGTTATTATTACCAAAGAAGGCATAACTGCTTGAAGCTGCCAGCAGTAAGCTCAGCGCTACAAATAATCTCAAAATTGCTTTCATCATTTACTCCGTTATCAAAATTAATATACGAACACACTCATTCTATGCCAGCGCTCTATACACTTCAATGACTTGAATCAAAACTTTCTGTCATTTAAAGACTCATATATCCCAACTCTCAGGCAACATTGACTAACATATAACTAAGCCTTATCAACACAGCACATATCATGGACAATACAAACATACACCAACTTGAATCCACCACAGAATTACTCGATAACGCCATCACTCAGATCGGCAAAGTAATATTAGGTAAAGAAAACCAGATAAAACTGGCTTTGACCTGCTTACTCGCCAGGGGCCATTGCCTGATCGAAGACCAGCCGGGCGTCGGCAAAACAACGCTGGCACACACCATGGCTCAGGTAATGGGGCTGGATTTTCACCGTATCCAATTTACCAGTGATCTATTACCCGCCGACGTATTAGGCGTATCCGTCTTTAATCGCGAACAGTCACTCTTTGAATTTCATCCCGGACCTATTTTTTCGCATTTTATACTCGCTGATGAAATTAACCGCGCTACACCAAAAACACAGAGCGCACTGCTCGAAGCAATGGAAGAACACCAGGTCACCGTCGAAGGAGAAACGCGCGAATTACCAGACCCGTTTTTTGTCATCGCCACCCAGAACCCCACACACCAGATCGGCACTTATCAGCTACCGGAATCACAGCTCGACCGTTTTTTAATGCGTATCGA
>JADFWF010000287.1 GCA_015222965.1 Pseudomonadota bacterium
CAGGCGCCATTAACAAAATAAAACTCAGCGCCTCCGCGTCTCTGCGGTGAAAATCTTTTGACTTTAGCTATTTTTCGCATGTCCGCTTTCAGACTATCTATTATTTTCATGGTAAGTCACACGGTAGATAACATCCGCATAATCATCAGAGATCAGCAGCGAACCGTCGGGTAGCATCAATACATCAACCGGTCGGCCCCATGCTTCGTCTTCTTCTTTGTTTAACCAGCCAGTTATAAATGGCTCGACATTAACCACTTTGTTATCGTCTAATTGTACGTGTATTACGCGGTAACCTGCTTTATCGCTGCGGTTCCAGGAACCGTGCTCGGTAACGATCAGATTTGAATGGTATTTTTCTGGAAAAACCTTGCCTGTGTAAAAAGCTAAACCTAAAGGTGCTACGTGTGCACCCAGTTCTATTGCCGGCAACGTGTAGTCACCAATTTCTGCCTGTTCACCATAATCCGGATCAAGAGTTCTGTTGCCGTGTAGATACGGGAAACCAAAATTTAATCCAGATGAATGAGCATGATTTATTTCGTCAGGTGGGGAATTATCACCGAGCCAGTCGCGGCCATTGTCGGTAAACCACAAAGTGTCATCATCGGGGTGAAATGCCAGGCCGACGCTGTTGCGTATACCGGTTGCGTATGTCGTCGTCCGGCCAGTTTCTGTGTCTAACTCCAGGATAGTGCCGTGGCGTTTATCTTCACTTATACAGATATTACAGGGTACGCCTATCGGGATAAACAGATTGCCATCGGCATTGAACTCGATCGCTTTCCAGCCGTGGTGCGTTTCATCTGGCAGATTGTTAACGAGAACAACAGGTTCGGGCGGTTTTGCCAATCGCTTTTCAATATTGCCATAACGAAGTATTTTATTTACAGCGGCGACATATAACGAGCCGTCTCTGAAAGCGATACCGCTGGGCATGTTCAGGTTCTTATCGATCAGGTATTGTTTGTCTGCTCGGCCGTCTTTATCGTGGTCGACCAGCGCGTAAACTTTGCCTTCATTTCGCGTGCCGACAAATATGGTCCCTTCTTTACCCAGTGCTAATTGCCTGGCATTGATGACGTCGCTGGCGAACAGTTCTATTTTGAACCCATCGGGAACGACCAGCTCTTCTATATAGAGCTGTGATGACAGTAAGAACCCTGCGATTGTGAGGAACATCTAGCCGTCACGATTTATACTGGTCGTGTTTGAAGATAGCAGTCCTTGCGATGGTGTAGATCTCATCGCTGATGATGCCTTCATCCCTTAGCCGGCGGCACATTTTTAGTTCACCGACCAGCCTGTCTGAAACGGATATATTCATTTTTGTTTTATCAATCGCCTGCTGCAGACTGATGAAGAAGTTGTCAAATTTTCCCTGTTCAGGTTTTTTGTTTTCTATCAGAAATAAAGCGGCACCGCCATATTGGCTCTTGAAAATATACTCATTGCGCATGTGGTAAACAAATAACAGTAGAGAGATCAAAGTGGCCGTTACTGAGATGGTACAGGCTACGATGCTGTATTCCAGTCTTATAGTTTCGTTAATGGCAAGAAATATAAATAAGCCCATAAATGCTGAAGATAGTAGGGCACCGTATAACCATTTCCATACGATAATTTTGTTGTGGACAGGCTCGGAAGATAACCAGGCAAGATTGACACGGTAATTTTTAGCTTCTGCTTTTTTCTTTTTTACCAGGCTTAGCAGTAAATGGTTAGATGAATAATACTGAAACTCTCTGACGGTTCCTTTAAGGGTATTGGTCTGAACGAGTTTATCGCCCAGTTTTCCCGGGTCGATCTCCTGGTCAAATTTTTCATAATTATCGGCCGGTACTTCGAGTTCCGCATTGGCCATAATAACTTCGTCGTCTTCATGCATATCTATAAACCATATGAAGTATTGTGAACAGTTATTATGGTACGGTATTACCGTAATTTCCATCAAGTTGATGAAATACACCTTGCCTGGATGACGAAAGGTATAGCGGTGCTAGACCTTATCTAGCTGCACAGAGGCGCCTGGAAAACGTAGTTGTGGGAATGATGGTAAATAGATTATTGAGCAGCGTTTCGATCCTGCTCGATGTGGGATGACTCTTCATCCATGGCCCTGCACAGTAAGCCCAGGTTAACGCTATCGATGCTGTTATCGATATCCACCCAGACCTGGTGGCCGCTACCGGGTGCACAGTCGACCTTATTACCGTGTTTGTCGACCATCGGTCCGAGAGTGAAATTGTAGTTGCCATCTGAAGTCAGCAGTTCCATCTCATCACCGACAGTAATCTTATTTTTTATATCGACCAGGATACGTTTATCTTGTTTATCGAAGTCGATGACCTCGCCAGCAAAGATCTGTCGTTGGCTGCGTGAGCTGCTGTCGCGATAGCGTTGTAGTTCCTGTGGTGCATGCCGTTCGAAAAAACCATCGGTGTAACCGCGGTGAGCAAGGTTCTCCAGTTCGGTCATTAGCTGTGGATCAAACTTTTTACCGCTGCTCGCATCGTCGATCGCCTGACGATATATCTGCGTTGCCCTTGCCGTGTAATAATAAGATTTAGTCCGGCCTTCGATCTTTAGACAGTCGACACCGATATCGACTAGCCGATGGACGTGCTCGACAGCGCGCAGATCCCTCGAGTTCATGATGTAGGTGCCGTGTTCATCTTCCTCGATGGGCATGAACTCACCTTTGCGACCTTCTTCCTCGAGTAAGAATTGTTGTGATGTTACTTCGTCTGAACCATTAGAGTCGGCTTTCCACACGCCGGTATTTTCGATACTCTGGTCACCATCATTATTTTTTACCTTATAATTCCAACGGCATGAATTTGTGCAGGTGCCCTGGTTGGGGTCGCGGTGATTAAAATAACCTGACAGTAAACAACGCCCGGAGTAAGCGATACACAGCGCACCGTGTATAAATACCTCCAGTTCGATGTCGGGGCAGTCGTCGCGAATCTCGGCAATCTCATCAAGAGATAATTCGCGCGAGAGGATAATCCGTTCAATACCGACAGATTGCCAGAATTTTACCGAGGGTGAATTTAGGGTATTGGCCTGTACCGAAAGGTGAACAGGCATATCTGGCCATTTTTCCCTGACCATCATGATCAGTCCTGGGTCAGCCATGATCAATGCATCTGGTTTCATCGCAATAATCGGTGCCATATCATCCATGAAGGTTTTGATCTTTGCCGTATGTGGAAGGATGTTGGTAGCAACAAAAAACTTTTTGCCTGATTCATGTGCCTCGTTTATGCCGGCTTCAAGATTTGGCAGGCGAAAATCGTTATTACGTACTCTCAGGCTGTATCTGGGTAAACCGGCATAGACCGCGTCTGCGCCATAAGCAAAGGCGTAGCGCATGTTTTTGATTAATCCAGCGGGTGACAGCAGTTCAGGTTTTTTCATGGTGTGATGTGGTATAAAAGTTAACTATATTAGTACATTCTAAATCAAACAGCATTTTAAAAACATATCTAAATATGTCAGTAAATATAGCTAATAGATGAACCCGGTGTTTTAATAGTTGTCGGTTTAATTGTTATGTTGATTACTTGAAGTGGAGGCTTTGAAATGAACCAGAACAAAGACATTAGTGATGAAAACTATCGATTGGCCATGGGCCGTTTATTGGTGATGTATACCCAGGTGGATTATTTGATCATGCGGGCAGTCGCTGAGCGCATCGTGGATGCACCAGATGATGAAAGTCGTCTGTTTATGGCGAAACAGGTTGGTGACGAAAGTAAACATGTACGTATACAGCAGGAGTGGATCAAAAGATTCGGGACTGATAACACGCCGGTATTTAGTGAGTTGCAGCAGGAAATGTTCCTCGCGCATTTTCGTTCGCTTAACTGGTTAGACTTCCTGACAGATATGTATGTTTGTATAGAAGCGCTGGGTGGTGAAGCGGTTGAGCAGATCGTGCCGATGGCTGACCCGGGTACACGGGAATCGCTAAAAGTACCGTTGCAAGATGAAATAGACCATGTGGAGTTTGGTCTTGGCCAGTTGCACGATGAGCTTGTAAAACTGCCAGAAGCTGAAAGCAATGCTTATCTGCAAACCATAGGATCCAGACTGGACTTTCTCGATGATACCCTGCATGGACTGGGCATCGATGTGCCTGGTATGTTTGAGGCAGTAGGTGCAGATTATCAAAATGTTGTAGATATGGTGATGTTTAGAAGGCAGCAGATACTCGAATCACTGGCGCAGCCATTAGCCGCTTAAATACAGCTGTAAACATATTGAAAATAAAATGCCGTCACAGTGTGACGGCATTTTTGTTTGTACATTTGAGAGTGAAGCCTTTAAGTGAAGTATTCAGTAGACCATCTTAAACGTGTATGTTGCCGGAGCAGCTAATGATGGCTGCGGCAGATAATATAAATGTTTTGATTAAAAATATGGTTTTGGATGTATGAGTAATTTTTTAAAACTTATCCAGGTTTTTTTATGCTTAAAGTCGTTAAGAGCAACAATGATGAGAATAGTTCGATATTGAAAACGCTTTTTTGTTTTCGAACAAATGATTGATGTCTCTGTCCAAGATATATTGTCAGGTCAATATGTGTTGTCTCTCATTTAATGGTAAGTAAAAAATATAAATTATTTGGTTTATCAGGCCTCCAGAATTTGGTGTTTGTTGCAATCAAGCTGGTCGGTCTGCTTATTTTGCACACAGCAGAGATATCATATGTTCATGCTGAAGAACGTGAGGAATATGAAATGATAAACATTACAGCAGGACAGGTTGGCATACTGGATGATCAGGTCGGACCTCAGAGATATGGTCTGGAATATCGTTTTACTTCATTCTCCGGTCCATGGGGGTTTCGTTTGATCCCGGCTATCGGTGCGGCAGTTGCAAACAATGGTGCGCGTTTTTTTTATACTGATCTCAGACATGATTTTTATTTAACCGATTACTGGTTGCTGATCCCAAGTTTTGGTGCAGGCCTTTTTAATGACAGCGAAGAGATAGAGTTAGGCAGTAACCTCGAATTTAGATCTGGGCTGGAGCTTGCTTATCAGTTTCGAAATAAGATGCGCGCTGGTATAGCTGTTTTTCATTTATCTAACGGTGGTATTTCAAGTCAAAATCCTGGCACGGAGGCACTGGTTTTTTCTGTATGCATTCCTGTGAGGAATAATTAGTATTTCTTATTTGAGGCTTAGGAAAAAGTCTATCTCTTCAATAATCTCATAACGGCTATTAATGTGGGTCGCTATATCTTTCAGTACGGACACCTTTTTTCTGTAATCAGTATATATAGTAAGGGTAATCTGCTTCGTATTTTAGTATTATTCGCATACAGCGTCTGTTTATATCAATCAGGCATATATAATATTTTTGGGAAATTAGGAAGGTGATTTAAATGGCTTATAAATGTGAAGTATGTGGTATGGGTATCGGAACGATGACTTGCGCTAAATGCGGTAAGGAGCTTGTGCATGATTCGATTACAACAGATGATGGCACCATCGTCTATGTTTCGAAATGCCCTGACGACCACGGCATGGTGAAATCGCCTATGTGCTGTGGTCAGGATATGACATATCAGGCTTAATTATTAGCTGTGATATAAATAAAAGGCAGCTTTATAGCTGCTTTTTTGTTTTACTATCATATCTTTTGTCCATCAGAATTAATCAGATATAGTTGGTTTGCCGTGTCATCATATCAGTCATTAGAGAAAAGGCTTGGTTTCGAGAATACCCTGCCTGTTACAGAACACTGGTCTGCTGCGCCTGGCTTTCTGGAAGTGATCAGTGACTATTGTCTAAAAAACAAACCTCGTGTAATCGTTGAATGCAGTAGTGGCACTAGCAGTCTGGTCTTGTCCAGATGCTGTCAGATGAATGAGGTCGGCCATGTCTATAGTCTTGAGAACGGTGAAGAGTTTGTAGATCAAACAAGCCAGCAGCTAGATAGTTTTCTTCTCTCAAAATATTGTGATGTTATCTATTCACCATTACAGGACCTTCGTTTAGGAGAGGAGATGTATCAATGGTATGCGATAAACAACCTGCCTGATGTCGAGATCGATATGCTGGTCATAGATGGACCGCCTGGCTTTCTGCAGAAACATTCTCGTTATCCTGCGGTACCGATGTTGAGTAAAAAAATGGCAGAGCATTGCGCTATTTTTCTTGATGATGCGGCAAGAGACGATGAGCAGGAACTGGTTGAACGCTGGCTGAATGAGAACCCGGATTTTCAGGGGGAATATATCAAAAATGAACGGGGTTGTTATATTTTAAAGAAGTGAGTTGCAGTAGCTCTGATTTAACCTGCATCTTTCAAAACAACATGGTAAGTGATCCGAAATTTTCTGCTAAGACATATGGATTTATAATGCTAAAAGCAGACTCTCATGTGTGCTTGTTTTGCTTCCGGGTACAACACATAGGCGACATTGATCGACTTTTTCTGACACCAGAAACTACAGCAAAAGCTGACATTCGCCGTTACCCTACTAATCAATCCATATTTC
>JADFWF010000288.1 GCA_015222965.1 Pseudomonadota bacterium
ATGATGCTTGCTCGGTTGCAGGTATTGCCCAAGCGTTAACATTTCGACATCATGTGCACGCATATCCTTCATCACCTCTACCACCTCGTCCAGCTCTTCACCCAAACCTAACATTAGGCCTGATTTCGTCTTCACCGCAGGATGTGTTTGTTTAAATCGTTTCAACAGGTCGAGCGACCATAAATAATCGGAACCGGGACGACACTGCTTGTAAAGGCGAGGGATGGTTTCAAGATTATGGTTAAACACATCTGGCGGCGCGTTATGCATTATCTCTAACGCGACATCCATACGGCCACGGAAATCAGGCACCAGGATCTCGATCTCTATATCTGGACTCAAGCTGCGAGTTTTTTCTATACAGTCAACAAAATGCGCCGCACCGCCATCACGCAGGTCGTCACGATCTACCGAGGTAATGACAACATATGACAGAGCCATCGCTTTGATGGTTTCGGCCAGGTGCCCGGGTTCGTCTTTATCTAACGGATTTGGCCTGCCGTGTCCGACATCACAGAACGGACAGCGACGGGTACAGATCTCACCCATTATCATGAACGTGGCCGTGCCCTTGCCAAAACACTCACCGAGATTAGGGCAGGCCGCCTCTTCACAAACGGTAAATAACTTCTGTTCGCGCAATACTGATTTTAGTTTTTTTGCGTTAGGGTGAAATGGTGATTTCGCCCTGATCCAGCTCGGTTTACGTAACCTTTCAGCTGACTGCTTTACCTTTATCGGGATACGTGCAACTTTTTCCGCACCTTTGAGCTTTTCACCCCTCACCACTTTACTGGCAACTTTAGGCACCTGTGTTTTTTTACTATTGATAGCTGTATCTTTATTCATTACTAAATTTTCTTTGTAAACGACGCTGCAAATCAGCCACGACGTTTTCAATCTGTATATCCTGCACCAGGTTCGTTAGCTGCGTTACTTCCAGCCCCTCATAACCACATGGATTAATCCTGGTGAAAGGCTCGAGATCCATATCCACGTTTAACGCCAGACCATGGAAGCTGCAGCCTTTCCGTACGCGAAGACCCAAAGCAGCTATTTTAGCATTATTTACATATACACCCGGCGCGGCGCGTTTTGCAATGGCATCAACACCATAACTGGCCAGTAGATCGATGACCGTCTGCTCGAGGTCTGTTACCAGTTGACGGACACCGATATTCAGACGATTCAGATCCAGCATGGTATACACCACGACCTGACCCGGCCCATGGTAGGTAACCTGACCACCCCGATCCGAGTCTACGACTGGAATGCCCGCTCGATCCAGCACATGTTCAGCTTTACCGTTTTTACCCAGAGTATAAACCGGCGGATGCTGCAGAAACCAGAGCTCATCTTCAGTATCGTGCTGGCGTGAGTTGGTAAAATCCTGCATCGCCTGCCACGTACTCTGGTAATCGACCTCACCGAGATGCCGGACTTTGGGGCTCATGACTGAATTGCCTCTCTACTCAACTGCTCTACACAAATACTCTATAAAGCTATAGATACATATTCGCAGGCAGACAAGTCGATATATATCGCATCGAGCTGCTCTTTATTGTGCGCCGTGATAGTAACGGTAATCGCTATGTACTTACCTGTTTTACTCGGCTTCATCTTCAGCGAATCTTCAGCTAAATTTTCGACATGACGATTAACAATTTCAATGACTGCCACTTCGAGCTCATCACATGCCAGACCCATGGCTTTAATCGGAAACTCACAGGGGAACTCGAGTAAAGTTTCACCTTCCTCAAGTGTCAGATCATGTAATTTTATTTCTCTATCGTCTTTCATAATTTTTTTTGAATTTGCAGGTGCGAGTTCATTCAGACCTACATGCTGCGCAGCTGTTGCTTATACTGTTGATACAAATCCACGATGCGTTTCCACACAGGTCCCGCTGAACCTGAACCAACCGAATCGCCATTCAGACGAATAACCGGCGCGATTTCCCGCGTTGAACTGGTCATCCAGATCTCATCTGCGTTGTACAGCTCAGTCTCTTTAACTTCGCGCTCCTCTACCAATATGGTGTTATTTTTAGCAATTTCAATCACCAGATCGCGAGTAATGCCGGGCAATAACTTGTGCCCTGTCGGAGGCGTTATCAAGACATCATCTTTGATGATGAAAACATTGCTCGCCGTGCCTTCGCTCACCATACTGTTTTTAATTAATATTGCGTCTTCCACGCCAGCAGCAGCGGCCTGCTGCTTCAGCATCACATTGGCGACCAGTGATGTTGATTTGATATCACACGCTCCCCAACGAAAATCATCGATGGTTATCACTGATATACCTGCTGATACTGTTTCGATATCAGGCGGTACTACCTGTAAGATCATGGCGAATACAGTCGCTGGATATTCAGCCTTAGTACCAAGATCACGTTTAGGGTAGATGCCACGCGAGATCTGCAGATAGACGGCGCGATCTTCACCGTCATTTTTACTGAGCAGGTGCAAAAACATCTCAGCCCATTCTTCATTACTGCATGGATTTGACAGGCTGATGCGATCCAGACTGTTCTGTAACCGGCTCAGATGCTGATCGAGACGTAACAGTTTATTGCCGAAGACCGGTATCACCTCATAGACACCATCGCCAAAAAGAAAACCACGATCCATAACAGAGATTGTGGCTTCTTCAACAGGCATGTAATTCCCGTTCAGATAAATTATATTATTTTCGTTATCCATGCTTGTTCATCAAGTACTGCACCGACTGTTAGATCAGCTTAATTGATCAGACGTAAAACATAGTCTTTTGCCTGCTGAAAAATACTGCCTTCATTGACTGTTTCCAGTGCCACCAGGGGCACCGAAACAAGCTCCTTTCCTTCAAGAGAAACTTTTACTACACCGATCTGCTGACCCTTGGATACCGGTGCTTCAATATTTTTATCAATATCCATGATTGCATCAAGGTTATCGTATGCACCGCGAGGAATAGCGATCGCCAGGTTATCAGCCAGGCCAACGGTTAAGGTCTCAAATTCCCCGCTCCAGATACGCGGACGACTCAACACTTCCCCTGCGTCATATAATGTATGCGATTCATAAAAACGAAAGCCATAGTTTAACAAGGCCTGGCTCACGTTAGCTCGCGCCTTTTTACTGTCCGTACCTAAAGCGACAGAGATAACTCGCATATCAGAACGTGATGCAGATGCAACCAGGCAATAACCCGCAGAATCTGTGTGGCCTGTTTTCATGCCATCGACACTATCATCACGCCACAATAATTTATTTCGGTTGTACTGCTTGATACTGTTATAGGTATATTCTTTTTCCGCATACCATTCGTAATGTTCTGGAAATTCAGCAATGATCGCAGCAGCTAAGGTTGCGATGTCACGCGCAGTAGTTAAATGTTTCTTGTCTGGCCAGCCGGTACTATTAACAAAGTTTGTATTTTCCATACCCAGTTCTGCCGCGTACTCATTCATCAGTTGTACGAATGCTTCTTCTGTACCAGCAACATGTTCCGCCAGAGCGACACTGGCATCATTTCCAGACTGAATGATCAGACCTTTCAACAGATCATGCACAGACACGCGTGTATTGACTTCAAGATACATCCTCGAACCACCCATGCGCCATGCTTTTTCACTGATATCAACTATGTCGTCCATAGCCAACCGATCAGCTTCGAGTTCTTTATAGACAACATATGACGTCATCATCTTGGTTATGCTCGCCGGCTCCACCTGAACATCAGGATTTTTTTCCGCAAGGACTTTGCCGCTGGCAAAATCGACGACATAGTAATTCTTAGCAGCCACACTAGGTGGCGCAGGCACTGGCATAGCAGCGGCCACTAAATTAAAATTTAATAACGCCAGGATAAAAATAATTAAATTAAAAATGTTTTTTACTGGATACAACTTCTTTGAATAAATCATGGGATATTTCTTTAAACTCTCTATCAACAACTTTGGTTATTTATGTATTGTTTCGTCGCATTTATATGAAGCATTACTGTAAAGCAAATACAGGTCGTAACATCAGCCCTGCTAAATAAAATTCAGTCAGAGTATTTCATTTTTTAATTATTTCTGACGATCTTGGTATTTTTATGGTTATTTTGTTTGAGCTGAGCCAATACCTGCTTGGCAACATGCTCTGAAGGCAAAGGCCCTATCCTTATCCTGTAGAGTGCTTTGCCTTTTTTACTTTCAATGTGCAGCCTGACATCGCTAAAACCTTCTCCCTGAAGCTTGCCCAAATGTGACAAGGCGTTTTCTTCGGTGGTAAACGCAGCCACCTGCACGTAGAGTTTATCACCATCCGAAACTGGAGATTCCACAATAGCCGCGCTGCGCTGACGTTTTTCTTCGACTTTGGTGCTCACGACACGGATCGATACGTTCGCCGTGCCGGTCTTTGCCACACCCAGCTTGGTGGCCGCAGCATATGACAGATCGATGATGCGCCCTTCGTGAAAAGGGCCGCGATCATTAACTTTTACAACCGCTTTTCGGCCGTTATCATGATTAGTTACTTCTACGAAAACCGGTATCGGCAAGGTTTTATGCGCAGCGGTCATGGCATACATATTGTATTCTTCACCACTGGAAGTGCGCTCACCATGAAACTTATTGCCGTACCATGAAGCGATACCTTTCTGCTGAAAACTCGCCGCAGAATCCTTCACATAATATGTCTTGCCAAAAACCTCATAGCTGCGCGGATTGCCGTACTTACTGGGTTCGACCGAAACGGGAACCGCATCGGGGATCTCATGCCACTGTTTGGAATAATTTGCCGGTGCGCTGTCTTTTACCTGACCACATGATGCCAGCAAGGAAGCAAAAAACAGTATGAGCAGATTTCGCAGAGCACTCATAATATTACTTTTTCAATTTCTCGCTTAGCTGAAATACCGCCATCGCGTATAACTCACTGTGATTATACCGAGTGATCACATAAAAGTTTTTAAGAGCTAGCCAGTATTCATCGCCATGCTTGCCTTCAAGTTTCATCAAACTGACCAGTTGCTTACCATCAAGGGAAGAATCAATTTTTACACCCTGTTTTTTGAGCTGATCGATCGACACATAAGGTTTTAATGTGTTTTTCTCTCTAACGACTGACTTGTTTGTAACCGTCACACGATGCGTCACCGTCGCATCGGTTACCCAGCCATGTACACTAAAATAGTTAGCCACACTGCCGATGACATCTTCCATGCTATTCCACAGGTCACGTTTGCCATCACCATCGAAATCTACAGCGTAACGTCGGTAGCTGCTGGATATGAATTGCGGCATGCCCATCGCACCTGCGTAAGAACCGGTCATGGTATCTACGTCTATATTCTCTTCTTTAGACAGCAACAGGAACTGCTTCAATTCACTCCTGAAAAATTTACTGCGCTTAGGGTAATCAAAACCTAATGTCGTTAACGAATCAAACACCGTATATTTACCCGTGCGCTTTCCGTAATAACTTTCCACACCTATTATTGCGGAGATGATCTCTAATGGTACGCCGTACTCTTTTTCTGCACGTTGCAGCGTTGTATAATTTTCTTTTATAAATTTTCTGCCTTTATTGCTGCGTTTATCTGTGACAAAAATCGGCCGGTACTGTTTCCAGGTAAGTTCTTTTTCGGCCGGTTTGGCTATCGATTCCAAAACATTATCAAGCCTTTTTGCGCTGGCAAATTTAGCTTCCAGATAGGCGCGATCAAAACCATGCTGATCGACCATCTCACTTATAAAGTTTTTTACATCCGCCCTTTGCGCATAATTTTTTTGCGCTGAGGCAGCGTGTGCATTCATAGCAACAAAAAACATAAAACCAGACACCATGACTGTTACTGTTTTCTGTGACACTTTTATTTTTTTTATTTTCATACAGCTATATATCCTGTTACTGCTTATTTTAAAATCATTAATTTACAAAACACGTTTCTATTTTCGATAACCCCTTACTTGGGGATCAACCTGCGATTAGTACTGATCGACATCAGCATGCCAAATCCAGCCATCAGCGTCACCATCGATGTGCCACCGTAACTAACGAGAGGCAAAGGAACACCAACCACTGGCAGGATGCCTGAAACCATGCCGACATTCACGAACAGATAAACAAAAAATGTCATGCTGAGGCTACCCGCCAATAAGCGGCCGAAGCTGTCCTGCGCATTAGCTGCGATATACAATCCGCGGATAATTATGAAGGCATATAATGCCAACAAAACAATCGCGCCCATGATACCAAATTCTTCAGCAAACACGGCAAAGATAAAATCAGTGGTACGCTCTGGAATAAAGTCCAGCTGAGATTGCGTTCCATTCAACCAGCCTTTCCCGTATATGCCGCCCGAACCGATAGCGATCATCGACTGGATGATGTGATAACCAGAGCCAAGTGGGTCACTTTCCGGGTCAAACAAAGTCAATACACGCTGTTTTTGATAGTCATGCATAAACTGCCACAGCACAGGGATCAGCGCTAACATGGTAAAAATTGAACCGAACAGGACCCGCCAGCGGATACCGCCAAAAAATACGACAAAAAATCCTGCCGCAGCAACCAGTAATGAAGTACCTAGATCAGGTTGCCTGGCGATCAGCATGGTCGGCACTATCACCAGAGCCAGCGAAATGATCAAAGATGTCACTCTCGGCGGAAACGGCTTCTCACACAAGTACCACGCCAGCATCATCGGTGTCACCAGCTTCATCATCTCTGACGGCTGAAAGCGAATGACATAAAGGTTCAGCCAGCGCTGCGCGCCCTTGCCCACATCACCAGCGAGCAGCACCAGTATCAACAAGACGATGCCGAACGCAAAGAACCAGGGGGCCCATAGATATAAAGTATGCTGCGGGATCTGCGCGACAAAAAACATGACGGCAAAAGCGATAGAAAGACGTATTATCTGCCGCTGCACGAGCTCGATAGAACCATCAGAGGCGCTATACAAAACACCCAGACCAGCGGCCATCAATAATAACAGTCCCGCCAGTAAGACCGGATCAATATGCAGATACTGCAAAAACCGTGAAGTCTTGCTCTGGTAATCTGATTCAAAAAATTGTGTACTGGTACTTAGCATTGATTATTTTATTGTCGAAACAAAATCAGTGGTTACTATGAGCGGTATGAAGTCCGCTATCATCTAACACAGCACTAGTAACCTTATTGTCGTCCTTCTGGTTTATTGATACAGCAGAGTATTTTTCCATATAGCGCTGGATCAGATCTCTCGCTATCGGTGCCATCTTGCTGCCATGCTCACCGTTCTCTGCGACTACTGCAACTGCCAACACGGGATCTTCTGCCGGCCCAAACCCTATGAACAAACCATGGTCCCGAAGTTTTTTAGCCACGGTTTCTTCGTCATATTCTTCATCCTGAGCGATACCAAATACCTGCGCCGTACCTGTTTTTCCAGCCATTTTAAACTTCGTGCTCCAACCCGTTGCACGCGCTGTTCCCCAGGTGCCATGAACCACTTTTTTCATCGCATTAAACATCACATCCCAGTGATTTTCCCTGCGTAATTTGATCATGGTTTTAGATGGCTCTCTCACCTTAACAGTATCATCACCAGAGATATGCACTTCTCTAAGAAGTCTGGGCACAATCTTTTCTCCGCGACTTGCCAGTGCTGCCGTTGCTACTGCTAGCTGGATCGGCGTGGTCAGCATATAACCCTGACCAATTCCAGCGATCAAGGTTTCACCCGGATACCAGACCGTCTGCTTTTTTTTCTTTTTCCAGTCTGTCGATGGCAATAGACCCCGGCGCTCACCAAGCAGATCAATACCCGTTTTTTCACCAAAGCCAAACTGTGCCAGAAAATCATGCATGCTATTGATGCCCATACGATACGCCAGCTCGTAAAAATAAACATCACATGACTGCTCGATAGCTTTGCTTAAATCGACCGTACCGTGGCCTTCTTTTTTCCAGTCACGGTATTTACGCTCGGTAGCGTCACCCGGCAGCAGGTAATGCCCCCGGCAATACAGGGTTTCTTTCACACCAAAGCGTCGCTGTTCGATACCTGCCAGTGCGATGAAGGGCTTAAATGTCGAACCCGGCGGGTATTGACCAAATATGGCACGATTAAACAATGGTTTATAAATGCCGTGCGAGTACGCATTATAATTTTTATGACTGATACCGTGAACGAACAGGTTAGGATCAAATCCGGGAGTACTGACAAACGCCACAACCGCGCCAGTATGCGGTTCGATCGCGATAACTGAACCAGCAAATTCACCCAGCCCCTGTATCGCCAGCTTTTGTAATTCGATGTCCAGGTTTAATGTCAGATCATTGCCGGCCACCGGCGCGACTTTATCGATGATGCGTAACACCCTGCCTTGCGCATTTACTTCTACCCTTTGACGACCGACCTGACCATGCAGCTCAGCTTCGTAATATTTTTCCAGCCCGGTCTTGCCAATGTGCGTGGTGCCACGATAATTACCTTCATCGATTACCGTTAGCTCTTTCTGGTTGATCCGGCCCACATAACCTACCGCATGCGCAGTCGCTTCACCATGCGGGTAAAATCGGCTTAATCGGGCATTGATGTCCATACCGGGAAAACGGTGGCGATTGACCGCCAGACGTGCAACCTCATCTTCATTTAAACGTGTACGTAACGAGATCCGCTGAAAAGAACGACGGACACGCAGCTGCTCTCTAAAGCGTTCGATTTCACTTTCACTGATGGCAACAATTTCACTCAGACCCGCTATAGTCGCATCCATATCATCGACTTGCTCAGGCACGATCTCGAGGTGAAAAGTCGGCTTGTTTTCAGCCAGCACCACGCCGTTGCGGTCATGGATAAGGCCACGCGTTGGCGGCAGCGCCATCAGCCGGATACGGTTATTCTCAGATAGATCAGAAAAATGCTTATAATCGACGATCTGCAACCAGGCCAGACGAAATAACAGGCCGGACAGCATCAGCAGACAAATAATCGCGGCCACGATGGCACGAAATTTGAACAAACTCGCCTGATACGAATGATCAGAATAATGAGACCGATACGGCATAGATAAAAATACGATTAATAGGATTTATTATTATTTTTATGGGCTTTTCAGGTCAATTTCGCCAAAAAACACAAAATAACAGAAAAAGTTGCCCAATTATATAGTGTTTCCGCTGTTTCAGGCTCGACAATTTCTCAACAATCGATAGAATCCACCTAAGTAAATGTAAGGGATTGTTTATAGCGCAGTTTTATCTGCCTGCAAACAAGCAAACAAATAGTTAAGTCACTGAAAAATAAAAAACGATAAGTGACGGGATACAGATATGAAAATAATCCTGATCGGGGCACCAGGCTCAGGTAAAGGCACACAGGCCAAATACTTAACTGAGAAATACCATATTCCTCAGATTGCCACCGGTGATCTGTTACGCGCCGCCGTGGCCGCACAGACCCCGCTTGGCCGCCAGGCAAAGACCATCATGGATGCGGGACAGTTAGTGCCCAACGACATAGTGATCGGCATGATACGTGAACGTATTGCCCGCCCTGATGCTGACCAGGGCTTCGTGCTCGACGGTTTCCCGCGCAATATTGCTCAGGCAGAAGCGCTCGACAAAATTCTCGA
>JADFWF010000040.1 GCA_015222965.1 Pseudomonadota bacterium
GCGCTTCGCTCGCAATGACATGAATTCTTCAACGTTTTTATCTGTGTCCATCTGCGTTCATCTGTGGACAATATGGTTTATTTTTTTTCAGAGTCTGGTAAGGCTCAACAGCAGTCATTCGATTCCCGGCATCCACTGTCGGGTCAAGCTTAAATTTACTTAGTTCTCACCCATTAACTTTCTGATGCGATTGACATAACCGCGTGTTTCTTTGGGCAGGTAAGGTTTTATTTCTTCCCAGATTTTTTCTTCACTAGCGGTGCGTTTTGAAGCGTTAAGAATTCGACCGTAACCTGCGTTATAACTGGCAAAGGTCATGTAGAGTTTATCCTGCGCTGCAGTTTTCTTGAATTTTCTGTACAGCGTGCGATCGTAATAGATGCCGGCAGCAATGTTCCACTTGGGTGCTTCCAGTTTACTGAAGTGCGGGTTTTTTTTGTTAATCTCGTCGAAGGTGGCGGGCATGATCTGCATCAGACCCTGTGCGCCGACATGGCTTCTGGCGTCGTGTGCCAGGCCGGATTCAGCAATCGCCTGCGCTTTAAACCAGTGCCAGTCAAATAAGGGACCGAAATAACGTTTGCTGTATTTTTTGAAGTGGCGGTCGTACTTATTCGTCCATTTGCCGGAATGGACCGGGTGGTCGATGAAGCTTGCGTGCACGTTTTGCAGGTTTAACGTGAATGCAAGTGTCGTCGAGAAAACGATGGCGGTTAAGCGCATAGGATTATTGTTGTGTTTGCTTAGCTCAGACCGAGACCGATGACCAGGCCCAGGGAGATGCCGACGCCAATGAAGATGCCCATGACCATCAGACCTACGGCGATGTTGCCTTTACCGAGTTCATCGCTGATATTAAAGCTAACCATCCTGTTAAACATGGTGCAGCTGAACTTCATAAAGAATAGCGTTAAAAAACCGCCAAACACGACGTAGATAAAATTTAATATAATTGGTGGGATGTCGATCATGATAATGCCTGCTTATTTAGTTATGTTGCACAACTTATTGTAGCCTGAAAATATCATTTTTCATTGTTTTATTTGCCGCCACCCATGCATTCTGGCGAGTCAGGTGCTCTGCCTTTTTCAAACCATTCTTCCATGGTCATGGTGTGCAGGGCGAGGGCGTGGATGCCGCCTTCAGAACGATCTTTCTGTAATTCGTCTGTCAGCGCTTTATTGACCAGGCGATGACGCGCAACCAGCATTTTTCCTTTGAAGTCGTCGCAAACGATGGTTACTTTGAAGTGTGATTCAGACCCTTCAGGCACATTGTGCATGTAGCTTTCATTCACGACTTCGAGGTGTTCCGGTGAAAAAGCGTCTTTCAGTTTTTGTGTGATGTTGTCTTGTATGTTCATCACTAGATGGTATCACAACAGTTGTTCGTAAAAAACGCTTGAAAATCAGGCTTTTTAACGTCATTGCGAGCGGAGCGCGGCAATCTCTGTTAGCACCTGTATCGACTGCATGAGATTATGAATTACCTCCATGTAATTCACCCTACGGGCTGCTAAACACATTCAATTTTTTCCTAAAAATTAGTGCCACGCTCCGCTCGCAATGACGGGTAATTAAAGCTTGTTAAGCGATTGCCACTGCTCATCACGGTATACCTGTAGCGGTTTGAAATTGTTTTTATAGTGCATCTTAGGGTGATTTTTGATCCAGTAGCCAAGGTAAACATAATCCAGTCCCAGCTCCCTGGCGTAGTCTATCTGTTTGAGAACACAGTAAGTACCCAGGCTGTTTTTTGCCATTTCAGGGTCGAAAAAACTGTACACCGCAGAGATGCCATCGCTGACGATATCGGTTACCGCAACGGCGACTAGCCTGCCATCGATACGTTGTTCAAGAAACTGGGTATCACTCCATTTGCAATATAAAAATTGTTTGAAATCTTCTTCCTCAGGGTCAGCCATGGAACCATCGGTGTGCCTTGAATTGAGATAGCGACGATAAAGTTCAAAATATTCTTCGTTGAAACCTGCGCTGACTGCAGTTTGTTTTACATTCTGATTTGCCTTTAAACAGCGTTTCTGTGAGCGGCTGATGGCGAAGCTATTGACCGGGATGCGACAGGCGAGACAGGACTGGCAATCATTGCAGTGTGGGCGGTAACAATAGGTGCCGCTGCGGCGAAAACCATGCTGAATCAGCTGATTGTAGATCGGCATATTGAGCCGCAGTTTCGGGTCGGGCACCAGGTTGCGGCTCGTCCTGTTGTCAAAATAGCTGCAGGGTGATTCGGTGGTGATGTAGAGCTGCAGATGGCGCGTGTTCATAGTTACCAGTTTAGTCTGAAAGGCTGGTGGCCGCCTGTAAAAATCGCGGAATAAAATCCGTGATTTCAGGGTTACTGTGGTAACGAGGTATTGGCGTAGAATGCGCATCTACCCTATAAAATGGTACAATCTCCCGCTATTTTTTACCCGATATTTAAAGTTATGGCAATGAACCGCGAACAACGTATAAAGCATCTTCACCAAGCACTAAAGCAGCGCATCTTAATCCTTGATGGCGCCACCGGTACCATGATCCAGCGCCATAAACTGGATGAGGCTGCCTATCGCGGTGAACGTTTTGCTGACTGGCCTTCCGATCTTAAAGGTAATAACGATCTGTTGGCGCTGACCCAGCCAGAGATTATTCACGGTATTCATGAGCAATACCTGGATGCCGGTGCTGACCTCATAGAAACTAATACCTTCAACGCTACCCGTGTTTCGATGGCTGACTATGACATGGAAGATCTCAGTTACGAGATCAACGTGGCGGCGACTTCGCTGGCAAGGAAAGCAGCCGACAGCTTTAGCACCGATGAAAAGCCGCGTTATGTGGCGGGTGTTCTGGGGCCAACCAACCGCACCTGTTCGATTTCACCGGATGTGAATGACCCTGCTTTTCGTAACATCAAATTTACCGAACTGGCCGAGGCCTATGCGGAATCAACCCGTGCTCTGATCGAAGGCGGTGCTGACATCATTTTGATCGAAACCATCTTTGATACCTTGAATGCCAAGGCTGCCATCTTTGCCGTGAAACAGGTGTTTGCTGAAGACGAAATCGAATTGCCGATCATGATCTCCGGCACTATTACTGACCAGTCCGGCCGTACCCTGACCGGCCAGTTAACGGAAGCTTTTTATAATTCATTGCGCCACGCTGAGCCGATCTCTATCGGTCTGAACTGCGCGCTGGGGCCTGAAGACCTGCGACAGTATGTGCAGGAATTGTCTCGCATATCAGAGACTTTTGTTTCCGCGCATCCCAATGCAGGTCTTCCCAATGAGATGGGCGGTTATGATCTCGGCCCGGATGATATGGCGCAGGCGATCGCCGAATGGGCGAATAGCGGTTTCCTGAATATTGTCGGTGGTTGTTGTGGCACCACGCCGGACCACATCCGTGCATTTGCCGCTATCGTTGCCGAGGTAAAACCGCGAGCCATCCCTGATATCCCTGTGCAGTGCCGCCTCTCTGGTCTGGAGCCTTTTAATATTGGCAAAGACTCGTTATTCGTTAACGTTGGTGAACGTAATAACGTTACCGGTTCTGCCTTATTCAAGCGTCTGATCAAAGAAGATAAATACGAAGAAGCCTTAAGCGTAGCTGCGCAGCAGGTGGAGAACGGTGCCCAGGTAATTGATATCAACATGGATGAAGGCATGCTGGAATCAAAAGAGGCGATGGTCAAGTTTTTAAACCTGATCGCTTCTGAACCGGATATCTCCCGTGTGCCGGTGATGATCGATTCATCCAAATGGGACATCATCGAAGCCGGTCTGCAGTGTGTGCAGGGTAAATCCATCGTCAATTCTATCTCGCTAAAAGAAGGTGAAGAAAACTTCATCAAATATGCCAGGCTGGTCAGGCAGTATGGTGCAGCCGTCATCGTGATGGCGTTCGATGAAGACGGTCAGGCCGATACCTACCAGCGTAAAGTCGACATCTGTACCCGTTCATACAAAGTATTGACCGAAGTCGTGGGTTTCCCGCCGGAAGACATCATCTTCGACCCGAATATCTTCGCGGTTGCAACCGGTATCGAAGAGCATAATAACTATGCTGTCGATTTTATCGAAGCCACACGTTTCATAAAACAGACGCTGCCGCATGCGATGGTCTCCGGCGGTGTCTCAAACGTCTCGTTTTCATTTCGTGGTAATAACCCGGTGCGTGAAGCGATTCACTCGGTATTTTTATATCACGCCATCCAGGCTGGCATGGATATGGGTATCGTTAACGCTGGCCAGCTAGCGGTTTATGACGATCTGCCTGCAGAGCTGCGTGAAGCTGTCGAGGACGTTATCCAGAATAAAAATGCGGAAGGTACCGATCGCCTGCTTGATTTAGCGCCGCAATTCATGGGTGATGGCAGTGTAAAAGAAAACAAGCAGGATCTGGCCTGGCGTGAAAACCCGGTTAACCAGCGACTGGCACATGCGCTGGTAAAGGGCATAACCGACTTTATCGAAGAAGATACCGAAGAGGCGAGGCAGCAGGCTGAGCTTACCTTGCACGTGATCGAAGGACCTCTGATGGACGGCATGAATACCGTCGGAGATCTGTTCGGTGAAGGCAAGATGTTTTTACCGCAGGTGGTAAAGTCGGCACGGGTAATGAAAAAAGCCGTGGCCTATCTGATGCCTTATCTGGAAGCTGAAAAAGAAGGTGAGTTAAAAACCAACGGTAAGATTCTGATGGCCACGGTCAAAGGCGACGTGCACGACATCGGCAAAAATATCGTCGGCGTGGTGCTGCAATGCAATAACTACGAAGTCATCGATATCGGTGTCATGGTGCCCGCAGAAACCATACTGAGCGAAGCGAAAAAACATGATGTCGACATCATTGGCCTGTCGGGCTTGATCACGCCATCGCTGGATGAGATGGTACACATGGCATCAGAGATGCAGCGCCTCGATATGAATATTCCATTGATGATCGGTGGTGCGACCACGTCGCGTATTCATACCGCGGTAAAAATAGATCCGAAATACAGCAACGCTGTCGTCTATGTCGCCGACGCGTCACGGGCGGTCGGTGTTGCCGGTGAACTGTTGAGTGATGAACGTAAAGCAGGCTACGTGAAAAGCATCAAAGACGAATATGATGAGATGCGTATCCAGCGTGCTAAACGCTCATCCAAAAGAAAAACCTTTAACCTGCCGCAAGCGCGCGATAATGCATACAAAGGTGACTGGGAAAGCTATACGCCGCCTGCGCCAACCTTCCTCGGTATAAAAACTTTTGAAGACTATTCACTGGATGAATTAAGTGAATATATCGACTGGACGCCATTCTTTCATGCCTGGGAACTGGCCGGCAAGTACCCAAAGATATTAGATGACGAGGTCGTCGGTGAAGAAGCAACGCGCCTGTTTGAAGATGCACAAAAAATGCTGAAACAGATTGTCGATGAAAAATGGCTGCAGGCAAGAGCGGTGATCGGTTTCTTCCCGGCAAACAGTGTGGGTGATGACATTGAGCTCTACACGGATGACGATCGGGCAGAAGTAAAAACAGTATTGCACCACCTGCGTCAGCAGATGGCAAAACCATCGGATCGTCCAAACAGCTGTATCGCAGATTTTGTTGCACCGAAAGATTCTGGTAAGGACGGCTCTATGATTAAAGATTATGTCGGCGCTTTTGCAGTAACTGCAGGCATCGGTATCGATGAGCATGTGCAGCGTTTTGAAGCCGATCATGATGACTACAACAGTATCCTGTTAAAGGCGCTGGCAGACCGTTTAGCCGAAGCCTTTGCTGAATGCATGCACCATCGTGTGCGTAATGAGTTCTGGGCTTATGCTACCGATGAAAGTTTTTCGAATGATGAACTGATCGCCGAAAGCTATCAGGGGATTCGACCTGCACCGGGTTATCCAGCCTGTCCGGACCATACAGAAAAAGCCACGCTCTGGTCGTTGATCGAACCGGATAAAAATGCCGGTATAACGATTACCGAAAGTTTTGCTATGTTGCCGACCGCGGCAGTTTCGGGTTTCTATTTCTCACATCCGGACGCAAAATATTTTGGTACCGGAAAAATTCAGAAAGATCAGGTGGAAGATTATGCCAAGCGCAAAGGCGAAAATATTGCGGTGGTCGAGCGCTGGTTAGCGCCGGTGCTGGATTATGACACCTGATTTTCCGCGCTCCAATTACTGTTATTGAGCCTTAAGAGAAGTTGGCAGTTTGCAGTAGGCAGTCATCAGTTAAAAACAAAAAGACAAAAAAACTGTGTTTTCAGCGGCGCAGACGATGGGTTTTGCTTTTACTGCCAACTTCTCTTCCTGGCCGATTGCAGAATTTAAACCAGATCGTTAGTTGTAAGTAATGTAACCTGTCGAATAATTTAATTATAAGAATCGATTTTATTGCTGCCCGCAATTATCGTAAATTGTTGTTTTTGCAGTAAAAAACAAACATTTTTGATGTTGTATATAAGCAACTGGTGTCAGGATTTATTACAGGCGGCTTTTTTTCGTTCCTGTTCAATCATGAACTGAGATGTTTTTGATAATTGTATTTTCTGGCTCAATGTCCCTGTGTTAGGGGTTTGACTGCTATTGCGCTGTTCGGTCAAAGAAATTGTCAGGGCTTATTCTTACTTGGCATGATTGGTGCTAACTATAATAATATATTCAATCGATCTTGTGATTTATCGACATGAATATGCTGATTTGGCAAAATATTGAATAGGGCTAATGTTTTGCCATCTCCAATGAGTAAGACTCTCTCATCTCTTAACCGGTGCTCTGCACCGGTTTTTTTTGCAAAAAAAATTCCGTCATTGCGAGCGAAGCGCGGTAATCTCATGCAGACGACTCCGTTGCTCAGAAAGATTGCCACGCTTCACGCGCAAAAACAGAAATTAATTTCTGTGTACTACGTGTTATGAGTTCAAATATTTTTCTATGCGCATTGCATTCAATGTAAAATTCGCCGCATGTCATTAATACGTTTACGAAATATCCACGTTGGTTTTGGCGGTCCCGCCATTTTAGAAAGCATCAGTGTTTCTATTGAAGCGGGTGAACGCCTGTGTTTGCTGGGCCGTAATGGCACGGGAAAATCAACCCTGTTAAAAGTGATTTCCGGTGAGGTGAAAGCTGACAGCGGAGACCTTGAGTTCAAGCAAAACTTAAAGATTGCGGTGCTCGACCAGGAGCCGCGGGGTGATTTGCAGGGCAGTATATTCGACATCGTGGCGATAGGGCTGGGTAAAAATGCAAAGCTGCTACAGGATTACCATCATGCCCTGCATAATTTTACAGAGAATCATAACGATCAGACCACCGCAGAGCTGGAACGCGCACAGAACCAGGTGGATATCCACAATGCCTGGCAGCTTAATCAGCAGGTCGAAGAAGTATTGAGCCGTATGCAGCTCGATGGCGATGCCGATTACGCTTCACTTTCCGGCGGTATGAAACGCCGGGTATTACTGGCGAAAGCGCTGGTCATCAAACCGGATATTCTGCTGCTGGACGAGCCGACCAACCATCTTGACCTGACGGCTATCCAGTGGCTGGAAGAACAGTTGTTGAGCTACAAGGGTGCATTGATGTTTATCACCCATGACCGCTCCTTCATGCGTAAATTATCGACGCGGATAATCGAGCTTGATCGCGGCTGCCTGACCAGCTACCCCGGTAATTATGATACCTACCTGCGACGTAAGGCAGAAGCTCTGCATGCAGAAGAAGTAGAGAATGCGCACTTCGATAAAAAACTGGCGCAGGAAGAAGTCTGGATCAGACAGGGCATAAAAGCCCGCCGTACGCGCAATGAGGGCAGGGTGCGTGCGTTAGAAAAAATGCGTGTCGAGCGAAATCAGCGACGGAATCAGGTAGGCAAAGTGTCGATGAAAGCGGCGCAGGCAGAACGTTCTGGCAAACTGGTGTCAGAAGCCGAAAATGTCTGTTTTGAGTATGAAGACAAGCCATTAATAAAAGATCTAACAACCACTATATTGCGCGGTGACAAGATCGGCATCATCGGCCCCAACGGTGTCGGTAAAACAACCTTGTTACGATTGTTGCTGGGTGATCTGAAACCGACAACGGGTACGATTAAAAACGGAACAAAACTTGAAGTCGCTTATTTTGACCAGTTCCGTGCGCAGCTGGATGATGACGCCAGTGTTATCGATAACCTGTCGCAGGGCCGGGAGTTTATCGAGGTCAATGGTAATCGAAAGCATGTTATCGGTTATCTGCAGGATTTTTTATTCGCGCCGGAACGTGCCCGTTCGCCGGTAAGTATGCTGTCAGGCGGTGAACGTAACCGCCTGTTACTGGCGAAACTGTTTTCCAAAGCATCAAATATCCTGGTACTGGACGAACCGACCAATGATCTGGACATAGAGACACTGGAACTACTGGAAGAGCTGGTGATGGAATACAAGGGTACGGTACTGGTGGTTAGCCACGATAGAGAGTTCGTCAACAATGTCGTTACCAGTACCCTTGTGTTCGAAGGTAATGCGCAGGTGAATGAATATGTCGGTGGTTATGATGACTGGTTAAAGCAGTCAAAAAATAATACAAAAAAAGAAAGCGCTACGGTCAAAGCGGCAGATGCTGAGAAGCCTTCATCGCTTGCTACAAAAGCTACCAAACCTAAAAAACTCAGTTATAAAGACCAGCGTGAGTTGGATGCATTGCCGGCACAGATTGAAACTTTTGAGAATGAAGTTGAAAACCTGCAGAATATGATGGCAGACGATGCCTTTTATAAACAGGAAAAAGAAAAAATCCTCGAAGTGCAGAA
>JADFWF010000041.1 GCA_015222965.1 Pseudomonadota bacterium
CCCGGCGTATTTGGCGAAGATATGTTTATCGTGATGTAATCTGCATGACAGTAAACCTGGCGCATACAGATGAGATAATCATCGACCGCATTCTCCAGCGGTGTGTCCTTGTTTTTACCGATGTTGATGCCCAGCACGCATGAGCTATGACTCTTTTTAACATTATTGACCAGCGCTTCAACACCTGCATTATTAAAACCCATGCGATTGATAATGGCGTGATCAGCAGGCAGACGAAACAGCCTCGGTTTGTCATTTCCCGGTTGCGCAAGAGGGGTCACTGTTCCAACTTCGATGAATCCAAAACCACACTGCGCAAGTGCATCGATGTGCTGAGCATTTTTATCCAGGCCGGCGGCAAGGCCTACAGCATTAGGAAAATCGATCCCCATAACAGTCACCGGTGAATCTATCCGCTTTTTAACAAATAACCGCAACAACCCGGTGCTGCTCGCAAAACTCAATGCTTTTAACGAGAAAACATGGATAGTTTCTGCATCGAATAAAAAAAGAAAACGTCTTATTAAAAAATACATAAAATTTAAATATAATAATCAGAAAATAAATATTTCACTGTCATTAAGAGCAGAGCGTGGCGATCCCCCTACGCATTTCAGCCGTCTATATGAGATTGCTTCGTTCCTCGCAATGACGGAGTTAATTATACCGCTTCGATATGCTGCACGATAAGTTGCAGATTGCGCCTGCCCCTATATTCATTTACATCCAGTCGAAAAACGATATGTATATTATCGTCACCTTCAGGCAGATCAGCATCTGTTTTATTAAATGCGATCGCTGGATAACAGACACCGGTGTCTTCCTTTACCAGATCAAGTTTTAAATGTTTTTCACCGACGATCCGCCAGTTCAGCACTTTGAAAACGTCATCAAAAACAGGTTCCGGAAATAACTGTCCCCAGGGACTGGCAAATTTAAACATTTCTGAGGCTTCTATCGTCATATACTCTTCGACGACCGGACCATCCGTTTCATTGATATTGTTTAGATCTTCCGGACGCAGTACCGCACTCACCTGTTTACTGAATGCCTGTTGGAACTGTGCAAATTTTTCTTGCTTGATACTTAAACCTGCCGCCATGGCATGACCACCAAATTTATCGATCAGGCCAGCATGCTGTTTTGAAATAGCGTCCAGTACATCACGCATATGCAATCCGGGAATCGAACGGCCGGAGCCTTTTAGCTCACCATTACCTGCATCCGCAAATGCGATAACAGGCCGGTGGTATTTTTCTTTGATCCGCGATGCCAGCAGACCGACTACACCCTGATGCCATTGCTCATCAAAAAGAGCCAGCGCATCAGGGATGAGTTCAGCATCGTCTAACAATGCCACCTGCTGGTTTAATAGAGCATACGCCTGCTCCAGCATCTCCCCTTCGATCTGGCGACGCTGTATGTTCATCTGATTCAACGTTGACGCGTATTTAAACGCCTGTTCATAATCATCACACAACAGGCATTCGATGCCGATAGACATATCATCCAGACGCCCCGCAGCATTCAACCGAGGGCCGATGATAAAACCAAAATCCTGTGACGAACAGCCCTCGATCGATTTCCCCGCGATGGTCAATAATGCATTGATACCCGCACACGCTTTGTTTGCTCTGATACGCTGCAGACCTGATTCGACTAGTATGCGATTATTTTCATCCAGCGGTACCACGTCAGCTACAGTCCCCAATGCTACCAGGTCAAGGTAGTTCGCCATGTTGGGCTCGGCACGACCCGATTGTTCATCAAACCAGTTCTTTTCTCTTAGTTTTGCACGTACCGCAAGCATCAGGTAAAAAGCGACGCCCACTCCGGCTATCATTTTTGTCGGGAACTTGCATCCGGGCTGGTTTGGGTTGACGATGGCCGCAGCGTCGGGCAGCACATCTGCAGCGAGATGATGATCGGTCACCACCACCTGTATTCCGAGCTCATTGGCACGATTAACGCCATCGATGCTCGAAATGCCATTATCGACGGTCACGATCAGATCCGGTTTTGCCGATGGATTTAACTGGGCGGCAACATCGACTATCTGCGGGCTTAAGCCATAACCATAGTCAAAACGGTTTGGCACCAGGTAGTCTACATCCTCTAAACCAAAAGCTTTCAATGAACGGATCATCACCGCACACGAGGTAGCACCATCTGCATCAAAATCACCAACCACGATGATGCGTTTATTTTCAATGATCGCCTGAGAAACGATCTCAGCAGCGATATCGATATCCTTTAACAAAGAAAAATCGATCAGATCCTTTAAAGCGAAATCGACCTGTTTTAACTTTGTCACCCCTCTATTGGCATATACTTTTTTTAATAGAGGGTGCAAGTCGCTATTTTTTAACTCTTCACTGATCTCAGCATCTCTGCGCACGATAGATGAAGCAGCAGCTAGACCCACCTCAGTCTTCGCCGACTGATTATTATCAGAGTAGTCAGATGCCGCCTGATCAGTAACTATTGACATGTTTCTCCAGTTTATCTTTACACCAGAACTTTAAAATATCATATTTAGAAAACTGATATTTTTTTTCATTACAGGGATATAAAGTCACTTTAATATTATTTTTATTGGCAAATTTTAGTAATGGGTAAATCCAGTTATCCAGCGTCTCGGTCAGCTGCTGCATCCACGGTCTGACATCGGTATAGTTGACCAGGTGCTCCAGTCCTGCCAGATGCAGCACTTCGCTAGAACCATGCTTACAGCTTAACAAATATTCTGTATATTCATTAACAGAATCCGGTACTTTCAAGTAAGCACGATTGAAAAATTCAGCTAACCCTTTCAAGGTGTCATCATCACTGCACAAGCTGACGATGTTATCGTTTTCAATAGCATGTAATTCACCTGAACCATGAAACCACAAGCTATTAATCGTCATTAGACCTGAATTTTCTCTTGCGGTATTAACTTCATGCGAATGCATCAACATCTGGGCTTCAGTAAGAACCTGTTTCCATCGAACGGCATCTTTGCCTTCTGGCAGGATAAAATTAATATTTCTACCGGTCGCATCGATCAGCGGCGTGGTATTCATGTTAATTTTATTTTTGCTTGAAACAAACCATTGATTTCTATCTAGCGACAGAAATATTAAACCATCCTGATCGAAGTGTTGATTGAGTGCCTCACGTAAAGCTACGGCTTCTAGATCACTTATTTTTAAATCAGCGCTCGATGTCAGCACTGCCTGATCCATATCAGCCCGCAGGTGAACCGGATCTGCATGCATATAAAACATGGCGGGATCGTATTTTCCGTTTGCCAGCAATGTTAATGCTGCTGATGGAAACTCACTTTCAAAATTCAACTCAAATATTGAACAGACAACGTCATTCACATTGCCCTGTGATTTCGAACATCGTGATCTTGATAATGTATTAACCCATCGGTCAATTACGTGACTGGATTTTAGAGACTGTGTTTCCGCCAGAGGTCCACAGATGCCAGGGATGACCAGGTGAAGCTCTAAATAATCATGCATTTTGCTGCCGGCGTATCTCATAAAGACAAACAGCCGTTGCCACCGAAATATTAAGGCTTTCCACACTGCCCCGCATCGGGATTGATACCAGCTCATCGCATGCTTCACGCGTTAAACGCCGCATACCTTTTCCTTCCGAGCCCATCACTAGCGCCAGGCGTTCAGTCGGCGAAGAATCATAGATTGTCTGCTTACAGTCGCCACTGGTCCCCAGCACCCAGACGTTACTCTGCTTGATTTTTTCCAGGGCGCGCGCCAAGTTTGAAACCATGATGTACGGCACAGTCTCCGCAGCACCGCTGGCGACATTGCGCATGACGGGCGTTAACGCAGGGCTACGGTTTTTTGAGACGATAACCGCATCGACGCCGGCAGCATCTGCTGTGCGTAAACATGCGCCAATATTATGAGGATCTTGCACCTCATCCAGTATCAGCAGCAATACGGAATCTTTTTGCAGAATGTCATCCAGTGATATGGCCTTGTTTTTACTGTAGCGAATTTCAGCGACCACACCCTGGTGGCGTGCTTTCGGGCATTTTTCTTTTAATTTGTCATTACTGATCGACTGTAGAGACACACCCGAGTTTTTCGCTATATCCAGTATTTTTTTTATGCGGTTATCATTACGACCTTGCTGCACAAAAACTTGCAATACATTTTCCGGCTGGTTTCTTAGCGCCGCTTCCACGGCGTGGATGCCGTAGATTATTTCCTGTGATTTTTTAACCATTTTTTATTGATCTACAGATGAAAGCAGATAAAAAAACTTTTAGTGTTCTGAGATCAATTCAAAATCAATCTTGCGCTCATCCATATCCACGCGGGTAACAGTAATTCGAACTTTATCATTCAAGCCAAATTGTAAACCACGATTTTCACCGACGAGCTGATGAGCTTTCGGATCAAACACATAATAGTCTTTCGGCAGGCTGGTGATGTGAATCAGACCCTCGACAAAATGCTCATCTAATTCGACAAATAAACCAAAACCGACAACACCTGTTATGTGTGCATCATAGGTCTGCCCGATCTTGTCCATCATGTATTCACATTTCAATGCAAACTCAGCATCACGCGTTGCTTCATTTGCCCGGCGTTCATTATTCGAGCAATGCTCACCCATCTGCGCCATACGATCTGGCGAGTACATGTAATCCGATTTTTTGCGCTTGCGGACGATATGTTTTAACGCACGATGCACCAGCAGGTCGGGATAGCGGCGTATCGGCGAGGTAAAATGTGCATAATGCGTCAGCGCAAGCCCAAAGTGCCCGGCGTTTTCTGCAACATAAATCGCCTGTTTCATCGAACGCAGCATCAGGGTCTGGATCATGTGGAAATCATCACGCTGTTTGATCTCTGAACTTAGCTGCGCGTAATCTGAAGATGTTATCTTTCGTGAAGGCGCGCCAAGTTTTAGGTCAAGGTCAGATAGAAAACCACGCAGGTCTTCAATTTTCTCATCCGCCGGATCTTCATGCACACGATACAGGCAGGGATTTTTACTTTTAGCGATATATTTTGCGGCACAGACATTGGCCGAGATCATGCATTCTTCAATAATTTTATGAGCATCATTACGCACTGAAGGACGAATACTTTCTATGCGTTTGTCATCAGTAAAGTTTATGACAGTTTCGGTGGTATCAAACTCGATAGTACCACGTCGTCTCCTGGCACCATCGAGCGCCTGATACATCTCATTCAGATTAATGATGTGCGGCATGATATCGGTCGGAATAATCTGCGCTGCATTATCTTCAAGCGCATCAGCGACCTGCGTATAAGTCAGCCGCGCGTGTGAACGCATGACCGCCTCTTTAAAATCGTAACTTTCAACTTCACCCTGTTGATCGATATTCATCTCACAGACCATGCATAGACGATCAACATCGGGGTTGATCGAGCATAAGCCGTTTGATAATGCTTCTGGCAGCATCGGTACTACCCGACCGGGGAAATAAACTGAAGTGGCGCGCTCATATGCCTCAACATCCAGCGGTGAACTTATGTCGACATAATGTGCAACATCTGCGATTGCAACTAAAAGCTTCCAACCACCGCTCTTCGGTTCACAATACACCGCATCATCAAAATCACGAGCATCGGCACCGTCGATGGTCAGCAGTGCAGTAGAACGCAGATCCACACGCCCTGATTTGTCGCCGTCTCTTACCTCAGCACCAAAATTACCAGCCTGCGCCATCACCTCATCTGAAAATTCATAGGGTATGCTGTGGTTATGGATTGATATTTCGATCTCCATGCCCGGCGCCATGTGTTCGCCGATGACATCGATAACCCTGCCTACCATCTGCCGTCGACTTGTTGGCTGATGGGTAATTTCAACTTTGACTATCTGCCCGGGCGTTGCATCGGCGAACATATCGGCAGGAATCATGATGTTTTGCGAGATGCGTTTATTGTCCGGCACCACGTAAGTAATGCCTTCATCATCAAATAAACGACCGATTAAAGTTTTATTGGCACGTTCGATAACACTGACAATAGAGCCTTCACGACGACCGCGACGATCGACACCGGCGATGGTGGCGACCGCATGATCACCATGTAATACGCCTCGCATCTGCTTGCCGCTCAAAAACAGGTCGTCACCGCCCTCATCAGGCACCAGGAAGCCGAAGCCGTCAGCATGCGCAATAACGTGGCCACGAACCAGATTTTTTTCATCGACAGGTAAAAACCCGCCACGACGGTTTCTCACCAGCTGTCCGTCTCTGGCCATGGCGGCCAGGCGCCGACCGACGCCCTCTTCCTGGTCAGGCCTGACTTTCAAAGCTTTAAACACGGATGACTGCGTCATCATGCCGGCTTCTTTGATGGTTTTCAGGATGAGCGTGCGACTGGCAACAGGATTTTCGTATCGTTGTGCTTCCAGCTTGGCTTCCGGATCTTTGATCTTGCGAGAACGCTTAATCGAATGCTTTTTAGAGGAACGTTTTTCAGGTGCTCCTTTTTTTTCTACTTTCGCCTTGCCTGGTGCTCTCCTTGGCGACTTTTTCTTCACAACTTTCTTCTTCGATACTCTACCTGGTGTTTTCTTACCAGGTACACGCTTCTTGGCTGGTATTTTTTTTGCAGTAGGCTGTTTCGATTTTTTCTTTTTTGGTGCCTGATCATCAGTGATCTCAGGCTTAGCTTTGCTCTTGATTTTTTTACGAATTAAACTTTTAATTTTTTTTAACATAATAAATAATGACAAATAAGTAGATAATACACACCAGCGTTATGAGTAGCGGCATAAAAGATTTAACCACGACAAATTGACAAAGGCGCAACCGCCTTGTAAAGTTCGCTGCTTGAAAATTTCACACTGCCGAGGTGGCGGAATTGGTAGACGCGCTAGCTTCAGGTGCTAGTGGGCTTTGGCCCGTGGAGGTTCAAGTCCTCTTCTCGG
>JADFWF010000289.1 GCA_015222965.1 Pseudomonadota bacterium
ATATAACTGCGTACTGAATCGTTAACGCTGTTAAATTTAGCGACCTCATGTGTTGAGCCCCTGTTCCGTTCAGATGGGATAATGCCGCAGCCTTCCGTGTAACACCACTGACCAAAAAAATTATTCCCCTGTCTGGCAAAGCGTGATTGGCCCCACGCAGATTCATCTGCGCTTTGCGCGAGAGATAATTCCAGCGCAATGATGTCGACACGTTCGAGTAACTTATCCCAGTTCTCATTTTTATCATCCCAGTCTACGGTGTATGTTTTTGCGATATGCGCAACAAAACGCTTATTGTTATTATTTTCTTTTGCAACAAGTAGCTTTTCTCTTAATTTCAGAACTTTGGCATTTTCATCGATGATGATTGGGCGCATAAAATCAAAGAAGCGTTGTTTTTTGTCGTTAACATCTATGATGTTGCTCATGTCGAGATTATCAGCAGAAACGCCTGTTTCTGGCTGAATGGCGACAGTTCCGGCAACGGTAGATATTAAAAAGATGGGGACAAGAAGTTTTTCCATTACAGATGATTTTTTAAAAGGTTATGTGTAGCGTCGAAGGTGCAACTATGTGTATCTAAATATAGCTTATTATTTTGATAAAAAGCATTAGCATAAATATTGTTTTGCCTACATGGATGCAGGCAAGAGGGCTAAGAAGAGAGTTGAAACTTTTGGCGGTGCTGTGAAATATTCGGATTAAAGTAAAAACAGGGTAGCGAGGCCAAGAAATGAAAACAGACCAACGATGTCTGTGATGGTGGTCAGGAGGACGCTTCCCGCTATCGCAGGATCGATCTTCAACTTCTGCAAAATGATGGGGATAGCGACGCCGGAGAAAGCGGCAACAAATAGATTGATGATGATGGCGGCAGCAATAACATAACCGATCTGCATGTCGTCAAACCAGAGCACGGCGATGATGGCGATCACCAGTGCCCAGCCGATGCCATTAAGTATACCGACGATAATTTCTTTGCTTACCAGCCAGCGCCGATTACTCCTGCTTACCTGGCCAAGTGCTATGCCACGGATGACAAGTGTCAGTGTCTGCGAGCCGGCGATGCCACCCATACTGGCAACGACATTCATCAGCACTGCGATAGTGACGATTTTTTCGAGTGTGCCTTCAAAATTGGATACCACCCATGAGGCTGCAAATGCAGTGATCAGGTTTATCCCCAGCCAGATAGCGCGACGCCGTGCACTAGGGATGGCTGGCGCGAACAGATCTTCGTCTTCGGTCAAACCTGCCATACCTAATACGGTGTGTTCAGCTTCTTCACGAATCACATCGACCACGTCGTCGACGGTGATACGTCCAAGCAGCCGCATGTGTTCATCGACGACGGGTGCTGAGAATAAATCGTGGGTTTCAAATATTTTTGCTACTTCATCGTCTTCCATACTGGCCTTGATGACTTCGGTATCGCGCTTCATAACATCGGATACGGTCTGTTCAGGGTCGTTGGTCAGAATTACTGATAATGGTAATGTGCCGACAAAAAGGTTGTCACGCGTGGTGACGAACAGGCTGTCGGTATTCTCTGGCAACTGATCCAGTACGCGCAAGTATCGTAGTACTACATCCAGTGTAACCTCACTGCGCACAGTGATGGTATCGGTGTTCATCAAACCGCCAGCACTGTCTTCAGGGTAGGATAAAACAGCTTCGAGTCGTTCGCGGTGCTGGGTATCCAGGGAGGTTAATACCTGAGTGGTAACACGGCCAGGCAATGACTGTATGAAGTCGGCCAGGTCATCGATGTCCATGCCTTCAGTGGCATCGACCAGTTCCTGTAATGACATGTCCTGGATCAGGGTCGCACGCAACTCTTCACCGATCTGGATGAGGACCTCACCTTCTTTTTCTGAATCGACCAGATCCCAGATGATGTTGCGTTCGGTATGGGGCAGGGATTCGAGTAAGTGGGCTATCTCGGCTGAACTTAATTCGTTCAGCATGCCGCGTGCGTGTTGCATGGTACCGGTTTTCAAAGCGTCAGCTAGCGCATTGATTTGATCTTCAGTCTTTTGTGAACGATCTTGGTCCATGGGAAGCTCTTTATTTGTCAGCGGGTGACGTTTTTTTATTTTTGCGAGTCTAACATGAGTGTAGTTTGAATTTTTGGATGCTGTTGGGGTTTTTTTGCGATGTTTTCCTTAAGCTGTAGGAGCGGAAACTTGTTCCGCGATTTAGGTTTATCTGGAGTAGATTGAGTTAGGGATAGGTTGAGTAATAGTTACTGTAGATGTTTTGTTAGGCATTGTGGGTCTCGCCCCACTGGCGAGGTACTCTTTTGCTACAGCCCAAAAGAGTACCCAGAAAAGGCCGCCAC
>JADFWF010000290.1 GCA_015222965.1 Pseudomonadota bacterium
AACTGCTGGTGTAATGACTGATTCTCGGCATTGAGACGAATAGTGATTAATTCAAGCTTCGGAAATACTGAGACTACCTTGTTATTACGTCTGATAACTTTTCTGGGTTCACCATTAAGCGCTTCCAGACTTTCCCAGACACCTTTCTCATCATTACCGTGTGTAACACGCAAGGTCGAGAGATTATCTGATTTCCGTAATATAAATATGCCCTGATAATTTTGCTTTTGATCTGCTTCCGACATACGTTGCAGCATGTCAAACAGATCACCTGCAAAACTGTTCGTACTGATTAAAATGAGTAAAAAAGCAGCAGGTACAGAGTTAAACGACATTGTAGGGTTTGTATATATGAACTTGATGTTTTTTTCAGGATGACCTATTTTTCAGACACCGGATTATTTTTAGTTTCAAAACTAACCGCTCTGACGTAAGGCAGGCGCCCCTGTAAAGTATCCTGTGTTGCAAATTCCAGATGCTGGTTTATATAAGGATCCAGATCGGTCGCTTTATTATCAATCACTTTATTCTCAGCAGCCAGCTGTACTGCAGGTTGCACTGCCGGTGAGGTTTCAACATTTGTTGCCACAGGTGAACCACTGAAATCGTCCTGCCCGGTCACAGTCACGACCATAACGACCGCGACGGAAGCTGCCACGGCCATGCCCGCAACAGGTTTGAACCATGCCGACAGATCGAAGAATCCGGATTTTTCTGATACTGAGGTTTCTGGCCTGGCAGTAGTCATCTGCTCAGCAATGTTCTCATCAACAAGCGCTTCGCGTACCGCGCAGCTGACATCGACAAAAGAGGATTCACTCATCTCACCGCGCAAAGCGTCGCCAACCATCTGGTAACGTAGCGCCACTTTTGCATCACTATCCTCAGCAGATAACGAAAACGACATAAGCTCATCACGATGCATATCATCATCTAAAAAGGCTGAAATTTTTTCTTTACGTTTGCTCATAACCATCACTCTTCACTATAACTGCTTATGTGTTAATACTTCGACTATTTAATTATTTATAAATTCACTGTTGAAAAACTTTATTATCCAAAACCACTTGATACATGGTGACTGTCATCATCCAGTATCGGCTCCAGCTTGCTGTCTATCGCTTCGCGAGCACGAAATATTCGCGATCTCACGGTACCGATCGGGCAATCCATGACCGCAGCAATATCTTCATAACTCAGGCCTTCGATCTCACGCAAAGTTATCGCTTCACGCAGGTCAGCAGGCAGTTCACCCATCGCATGATGAATGGTAGCTTCAAGTTCTGAAGCCAATGCTTCACGCTCGGGTGAGGCATATTCTTTTAACCATTCACTCGCGCCGTAATCTTCTGCATCCTGCACATCGATACTGTTAACCGGGCTCTTGCGCGCCATCGCCACCAGGTGGTTCTTCGCTGTATTGATCGCGATGCGATACAACCAGGTATAAAATGCGCTTTCTCCGCGAAAGTTTGGCAGTGCGCGGTAAGCCTTTATAAAGGCTTCCTGTACCACATCGGGCACATCTGACTGATTCCTTAGAAACCGAGAAACCAGCTTGGATACGCGTAGCTGGTACTTCAGAACGAGCAGATCAAAGGCTTTTTTATCACCTTGCTGTACTCGTACTACCAATGCCTGATCTATCTCACGTTCGCTCATCGAAACCCCTTGTAAATGAGCGATTTACCACCCTGCATTCTGTGACTGACAAATTCCATTATAGTTCCCATTGTATTTAAGGAATCTCTGAATAACTCTGAATGAAGCATATTATTGTCTAACGGTTCAGATTTAAGACGTGAAGCGCACGTAATAGTGTGCTATTGCGAGGCGTCACAACGCAGAAACTGGATTGTTAGGCAGCAAGATGCGATTTCACGAATTGTTCAGAGGTTCCCCATATTTTTGAATTATGTATAATTAAGCAGATAAATTTACCTTATTTCTCGCTTTACATAAAGCCAAATAGCATCAGAGCCCCTTAAAACATGCCAAGCACTTACCAACACGATGTACTGATTATAGGCGGCGGCGCAGCCGGTCTGAGCCTGGCGTTGCGGATTGCTGACCAGTGCAGCGTAGCCATCGTCAGCAAGGGCCCCAGCAAAGACGGCAGCACCTATTTCGCTCAGGGCGGCGTGTCTGCCGTATTGAGTGAGCAAGACTCATTCAAATCACACATCGAAGACACCATCAACGTCGGCGGCAGTCTGGCTGATAAAGAGACCATCAAATTCACCGTTGAACACGGTCCGGAAAATATTCGCTGGATGCAGGAACTGGGCGTGCCGTTCAGCAGTGACATTTTTAAATCGGGTAAACAACTGCACCTGACGCGCGAAGGCGGACATTCACACCGCCGCGTAGTACATGCTGCAGACGCTACCGGCAAAGCCATGAGCGATACCCTGGAAAACCACGCACGTCATCATAACAATATCACTTTTTACGAGCACCATCTTGCTGTTGACCTGATCACCACCGAAAAACAGGGGTACACTGACGGTGACAATAGCTGCATCGGTGCCTACATATTAGATAAGGACAGCAACCACGTTGAAACTTTTAAGGCGCGTTTCGTGGTTTTGGCGACTGGCGGCGCCAGCAAGGTTTACCTTTATACCAGCAACCCTGATGGCTCCACCGGCGACGGCATCGCCATGGCCTGGCGTGCGGGCTGCAGTGTCAGCAACATGGAGTTCAACCAGTTTCACCCGACCTGCCTGTATCACCCGGAAGCAAAGTCTTTTCTTATCAGTGAAGCCGTCCGCGGTGAAGGCGGTAAATTATTATTACCAGACGGCCAGCAGTTCATGCACAAGTTTGATGAACGCGGCGAACTTGCACCACGCGACATCGTTGCCCGCGCTATCGACCATGAGATGAAACGCCTCGGTGCATCTTGTGTCTATCTCGACATCAGTCACCGCTCACCGGCTTTTATCGCTTCGCATTTTCCGACCATCCATGAGCGATGTTTACAATACGGTATCGATATAACCAAAGAACCGATTCCAGTGGTGCCTGCCGCACACTATACCTGCGGTGGTGTAAATACGGATCTAAACGGACGGACAGATATCAGCAACCTGTACGCCATCGGTGAAACTGCGCACACCGGCCTGCACGGTTCAAACCGCCTGGCCAGTAATTCTTTATTAGAGTGCCTGGTATTTGCGCAATCGGCAGCTCAGGACATTTCTTCAGATATCAAAAAACCGTATCAGCAGCGTACCATTTCAAACTGGGATGAAAGTCGTGTTACTGACTCAGATGAAGATGTTGTCATCTCGCACAACTGGGATGAACTGCGCCGTTTCATGTGGGATTATGTCGGCATCGTACGCACCAATAAACGACTGGAACGCGCTATGCACCGAGCCAGTTTACTGCAGCAGGAAATCGATGAGTATTACAGCAACTTCCGCATCAGCAATGATTTAATCGAACTGCGCAACTTAACACTGGTAGCTGAATTAATTATTCGCAGCGCGATGTTGCGCAAAGAAAGCCGCGGCCTGCATTTTTCACTAGACTACCCGGTAGCCAATGAATCATCGATCGCAAAAAATACTGTTTTAAAACCGCATCACAAATCGATCAAAGAAAAAGTTAAAATAATAAAATAAAAACAAGTTGTAAGTTGCATGTTACAAATTAAAAACACACACTTATAACTTGAAACTTACAACTTA
>JADFWF010000291.1 GCA_015222965.1 Pseudomonadota bacterium
ATGTTACCCGCTATGTCTCAATGGGAACCCCTGTGCCTTTTACAGGGGCGCCGGGCGTAGCGACGGCCTTTTTTGGGTACTTTTTTTGGCTGCAGAAAAAAAGTGCCTCGCCAGTGGGGCGAGACCCACAATGTCCAACCAAAAGCACCAGGTAAATGCTAATAAAAAACCAAAAGCCAGAAATAAACGAAAGGCAACAAAAAAGGCGGCTTACTGTTTGTGCAGTAAGCCGCCTTTTAAAAGCTAAAATTGCCGATTAAAGCGCGTGCGCGTAACCAACCATACAAAGCAACATTGGAATCGACAGCGCAGTATTAGTACGTGATGCCATCAACGCAATCTTCTTAGCTGAAGCAATCGCATCAGCCTCGTGTTGCTTACCATCCAGACCCAGAATTTTCTTCTGATTAGGCCAGATAAGTACCCATACGTTAAATAGCATAATAGTACCTAACCACGCGCCAAGACCGATAACAGCCATGCCATTAGCAAAGGTAAATGCATCGATGATGCCCTGCATGCCACCGCCAAGTGTCGCCAGTGCGCTAAGACCGGTCAACCAGGTTACGGCTGCTGCCATACGGAACCAGAGCAGTGCTGTTGGAGCAACGTATTTGTTGATTGCTGCTGGACCAGGGCCGTCTGTATCAGCTAATGCTGCACCAACACCTGGAACCTGAACGAAGTTGAAGTAGTACAGTAAGCCGATCCATACTACGCCGGCCATTACGTGTAACCAGACCATAGCTGCGGCTTTTAAGCCGTCAACGCCAGTGCCCATACCAAAAGCTACGGCCATGGCGAGGATAAAACCAACGGCCAATGTGCCCTTGATTGTCATTAGTGGATTCATGATATTCTCCTGAAAATGTAAATATATTGATAGTTTTTTTAGGCCAAGGTTATTGACCAGCCCGCTGGGCGCTAACGATAGGGCAGTCGCGTGTATAATGCAACTCTAATTTGTGGGATTAATGTAATTATTCTTAATAAAAACAGTATATTCCATACTGTCTTAAATGTTATTTTGCTCAACGGATACCCTAAATGGATGCTATTGGTTTAAGTATTTTTGCTAATCGTATCGATGCCGTCTGTGGAGAAATGGGGGCAACGCTGCAAAAGTCGGCGTTTTCACCGAACATTCGTGACCGGCTCGACTACTCCTGTGCGGTATTTGATGCCCGGGGTGAGCTTTGTGCGCAGGCCGCGCACATCCCGGTGCATCTTGGCAGTATGGCATTTGCCATGAAAGACATCGTTTCAGTGATCGAATGGTCTGCCGGTGACATGATCGTGCTCAATGATCCTTATAAAGGCGGCACTCATCTGCCCGATGTGACGTTAATTGCGCCTTTATTCATCGCAGGTGATTTAACGGGTTTTGTTGTTAACCGCGCTCATCATGCTGATATCGGTTCCGAAACTCCGGGATCTATGCCTTTATCTTCAGATTTGTCTGAAGAGGGTTTAATCATCGAACCAACACTTCTGGTTAAAAATGATCAGCTTGATGAACAGTATTTCACCAGTTTGATGAAAAATATGCGAAACAGGCGGGAGTCATCGGGTGACTTCATCGCACAGATTGCCGCCAATCGCCGTGGATTGATGCGGCTATCGGCATTGATTGAAAAAATGGGGATTGATGACTATCTGAGCAGTCTTGAGCATTTAAATAACTATGCTTCAATATTGGCGAAAAAAAGTCTTGCTGATATCAAAGATGGCGAGTTCTCATTCAAAGACGTGCTGGATGATGATGGTCAGGGCAACATAAATATTATTATTAAAGCCACGGTGAAATTTGAGCAGGGAGATATCACAGTAGATTTTGCGGGAACTGCCGGGCAGGTGACAGGAAACATTAACTGTCCTCTGTCGGTAACAGCCGCTGCAGTGTTTTACGTTTTCAGGTGCTTGATGCCAGCGCAAACGCCGGCTTGTGCCGGTAGTTTTAAAAACATAAAAATCGTGGCGCCGAAAAAGTCGGTGGTGAACGCAAGCTTTCCTGCGGCGGTTGCAGCCGGTAATGTGGAGACAAGTACCCGAATTGTTGATGTGGTATTGGGCGCTCTGGCGCAGGCGTTGCCTGATCGAATACCCGCCGCCAGTCATGGCAGCATGAATAACCTGGCTATGGGTTATGTTGGCGGCAAGGTTGATGACAGTGAGCAACCGGCCTGGGATTATTATGAGACCATCGGCGGCGGTATGGGCGCAAGCAGTGTTTCCGATGGTCTTGATGCGGTACAGACGCACATGACCAATACCTTGAATACGCCGATCGAAGCGCTGGAAATGAAATACCCGCTACGCATTAACCGCTACCAGATCCGGCAGGGTTCAGCGGGGGAAGGCAAGTATAAAGGTGGTGATGGTCTCATTCGTGAATATGAATTCTTAGCGCCAGCGCAGGTAACGATTTTGTCGGAAAGAAGAGATCATCGGCCCTGGGGGCTTGCTGCCGGGGAAGGCGTGAGTAATGATGCGAAGGTTGGTATCAATTTGCTAAATGGACATCATCTTGCAGCAAAGCAATCATTCAAAGTGTCGGCAGGTGATGTTGTGACGGTGAAAACCGCTGGTGGTGGGGGATTTGGCCTGGTTAAGCGCTAACGCCAACTTTAGTTCGATATTAATGAACAATAAAATGGTTATAATGAAAAGTTCTATTTTACGAAATATGATTGTCTGTATTCTGCTCTCGAATTCACAGCTAGCATCGAGTGCGACTGATGAAGAGTTAAACAAAAAACTGGATGCATTTGAGCAGCGGCTACAGGTAGTTGAGCAGGAAAAGTCAGGTGCAACGGGCGGCCGGGTAACTAATAATGGATTTAATCCTGCAATCAGCGTAATCCTTGACGGGCTTTATGCCAGCTATAGAAATAATCCGGAAGATTATGCGTTATCAGGTTATGCCTTAGGAGGTGAGGCAGGACTTGCAGCAGAGGGCTTTTCACTGGGCCATTCGGAAATTACATTGAGTAATAACATCGATGATAAATTTTTCGGTCAACTCACGCTGGCGATTGCTGAACACGATGGTTCAACAGAAGTCGAGCTGGAAGAGGCTTTTTTCGAAACGCTGGCTCTGGGTAACGGGTTCTCTGTACGTGGTGGGCGCTTTTATTCTGCCATCGGTTACCTCAACCAGCAGCACGAACATGCCTGGGATTTTCATGATGCGCCGTTAATCTATCGAGGTCTGTTCGGCAATCAGTATTTCGATGACGGTCTACGTCTCTCGTATATTGCACCTGCAGATCTGTTCATCGAACTGGGTGGTGAAATTTTTGCCGGTGGCAAATACCCAGCCGGCGGTCAGCACAGCGGAGTTGGCAGCTGGACGACTTTTATCAACCTGGGCGGAGACATCGGTGTCAGTCATAGCTGGCAAACCGGGGTCAGCTACTGGTCCGCGGACAATGTCGAACGCGAGTATGGCGGCCATGACCACGGTGGTGTGGGAGAGGTTCCACTATTCGCCGGTGACAGCAGTATTGTTGGATTAAATGCTATTTACAAATGGGCACCTGGTGGCAACTACCGTGAGCAGAATGTAAAACTGCAGTTTGAATATTTCAATCGTGATGAAGAGGGTGATCTGACACTTTTGAATAGCAACCCACTAGAAACCAGTACCTTGAACAGCCAGCAGAATGGCTG
>JADFWF010000292.1 GCA_015222965.1 Pseudomonadota bacterium
ATCGAAGAAGCCTTAACCTTTGATGATGTTTTACTGGTTCCTGCGCACTCGGTAATGATGCCAAAAGACGTCTCACTGCAGACTAAAGTCACCCGAGACATCAGCCTGAATATCCCATTAATGTCCGCTGCCATGGATACAGTGACCGAATCACGCCTTGCCATCGCACTTGCACAGGAAGGCGGTCTGGGTATCGTTCATAAAAACCTGACACCTGCTGAGCAGGCTGCAGAAGTTAATACCGTCAAAAAATATGAAAGCGGTGTGATCACCGAGCCGGTAACAGTGCCACCAGACATAAAGATCCGTGATGTCATGGCATTGCGCGAGAGATACCATATCTCTGGCATGCCTGTGGTCAAAGGTGATGAGCTGATCGGCCTGGTGACCAGCCGCGATGTGCGTTTTGTTACCGGGCTGGATAAGCCAGTAACGGATGTGATGACACCGAAAGAAAAGCTGGTTACAGTTAAAGAGGGTGCATCTAAAAAAGATGTACTGGCTTTATTGCACGAACACCGTATCGAACGTGTACTGGTGGTCAATGATGCATTCCAGCTGCGCGGTATGATTACCGTTAAAGATATTCAGAAATCGACCGATTTTCCCAATGCAGCAAAAGATGCAGAAGGCCGTTTGCGCGTGGGTGCAGCTGTCGGTACCGGCGCTGGTACAGAAGAGCGTGTAGAGGCACTGGCAGAAGCCGGTGTCGATGTCATCGTTGTTGATACTGCTCATGGCCACTCACAGGCGGTGTTGGACCGTGTCAGTTGGGTAAAGAAAAATTACGGACAGGTTCAGGTTATTGGTGGCAACATCGCCACTGGTGCCGCAGCAAAAGCACTGGTCGATGCGGGTGCCGACGGCGTCAAAGTGGGCATTGGTCCAGGCTCGATCTGCACGACTCGAATTGTTGCCGGTGTCGGTGTTCCACAGATAACAGCAGTACATAACGTGGCTGCGGCACTCGAAGGTACCGGCGTACCATGTATAGCCGATGGCGGTATCCGTTACTCAGGTGACATGGCCAAGGCGATTGTTGCCGGTGGTTACTGCATCATGGTTGGCGGCATGCTGGCCGGTACTGAGGAAGCACCGGGTGATGTGATCTTATACCAGGGCCGCTCTTATAAAGCTTATCGTGGCATGGGTTCGATCGGTGCCATGAAGCAGGGTTCCAGTGACCGTTATTTTCAGGACAATTCAGAAGGCAGTGAGAAATTGGTGCCTGAAGGTATCGAAGGCCGTGTTGCATACAAAGGTCCAATGGGTGCGATCGTTCACCAGATGATGGGCGGACTGCGCTCTAGTATGGGTTATGTCGGTTGTGCCAACCTGGACGAGATGCGCACCAAACCTGAGTTTGTTCGTATCTCCGGTGCGGGTATGTCTGAGTCGCATGTACATGATGTGACCATCACCAAAGAAGCGCCTAATTACCGGTCTACTTAGTAAAAAGATTAAACCACAGAGGCACAGAGGACGCAGAGAAAAACTCATTTTTTGTTGGTCGCGCCGCAGGCGCGACTAACAAAATAAAAAACTCTGTGTTCTCTGTGCCTCTGTGGTTATAAAGGTTTTTAGCTTTTAAATAACACGATATTCACCACTATGCATGACATTCATTCCGATCGAATTTTAATTATTGATTTTGGTTCTCAATACACCCAGCTCATCGCGCGCCGCGTTCGAGAAGCCGGTGTCTACAGCGAAGTGCATCATACCGGCATGACGGCTGATGAAATCAAAGCCTTCAAACCAAA
Source organism: Pseudomonadota bacterium (assembly GCA_015222965.1). GTDB lineage: Bacteria > Pseudomonadota > Gammaproteobacteria > SZUA-229 > SZUA-229. The sequence goes on from JADFWF010000292.1 coordinate 1,764, forward strand.
CGGTATCATATTATCCGGCGGACCAGAATCCGTTAACGCTGATGACACGCTGATTGCGCCACAATATGTATTCGAAGCAGGCGTCCCGGTTTTAGGTATCTGTTACGGCATGCAGACCATGGCGTCACAACTCGGTGGCAAAGTTGCCGCATCAACACACCGTGAATATGGCTTCGCCCAGGTGCGTGCAAGAAATCACAGCGCACTGTTAAAAGACATCGAAGATCATGTGACCGAAGAAGGTTTCGGACTGCTGGACGTGTGGATGTCACACGGTGACAAAGTCGATGAACTGCCCGAAGGATTTGCCTGTATAGCCAGCACCGATAATGCACCGCTGGCCGGCATGGCTGATGAGTCCCGGCATTTTTATGGCCTGCAGTTTCATCCGGAAGTGACCCATACAAAACAGGGGCAGCGCGTCGTCGAACGATTCATCCACGGTATCTGTGGCTGTGCCGCTGACTGGACACCAGGCAATATCATTCAGGACAATATCGATCGTATCCGCCAGCGAGTCGGTGATGATGAAGTTGTTCTAGGTCTCTCTGGTGGCGTTGATTCTTCGGTCGTTGCCGCTTTACTGCATCAGGCGATCGGTGACCAGTTAACCTGTGTGTTTGTCGATAATGGGTTATTGCGTCATCACGAAGGTGACCAGGTGATGGCAACCTTTGCAGAAAACATGGGCGTAAAAGTTATCCGTGTCGATGCCGAAGAGCGATTCCTGTCAGAATTAAAAGGGCAGGATGATCCGGAGCAAAAGCGAAAAATTATCGGCCGGGTTTTCGTTGAGATCTTTGAAGAAGAATCAAATAAATTATCTAATGCCAACTGGCTGGCGCAGGGCACGATCTATCCTGATGTGATCGAATCTGCAGATAGTAAGAATTCGCACCTGATCAAATCACACCATAATGTGGGTGGTCTGCCAGAGAACATGCGACTAAAACTGGTCGAGCCGCTGCGCGAGTTATTTAAAGATGAAGTCCGTAAGATCGGTGTCGAACTTGGTCTGCCGGCAGATATGGTCTACCGTCATCCTTTCCCGGGTCCGGGCCTGGGTGTGCGTATCCTCGGCGAAGTCAAAAAAGAGTACGCCGATCTATTGCGTCTCGCTGATCACATCTTTATCGAAGAATTATATAAAAACGATCTGTACGATAAAGTCAGCCAGGCATTTACCGTATTCATTCCAGTTAAATCAGTGGGTGTGATGGGTGATGGCCGTCGTTATGATTACGTGGTCGCGTTACGTGCAGTCGAAACCATCGACTTCATGACTGCCCGCTGGGCTCACTTACCGTATGACTTTCTTGGCCACGTCTCGACACGTATCATTAATGAAGTGGATGGCATCTCACGTGTCACCTACGATATATCCGGCAAGCCTCCAGCAACCATAGAATGGGAGTGATTTTAAAAGTTTTTTTCTACCGCAGAGACGCAGAGGCGCAGAGAAAAGGTTTTTCAGGTCATAAACATTTTTTGTTTTTTGCATATATCATGCTTTTTCTCTGCGCCTCTGCGCCTCTGCGGTTCAATCGTTTCTATGGTTGAAAGAAATCATCAATACTGGATGAGTAAAGCTCTTGAGCTCGCGCGTAAAGCTGAAGCTGTTGGTGAAGTGCCTGTCGGTGCGGTTCTAGTAAAAGATGATCAAATAATCGCTGAAGGCTGGAATCAGCCGATTACCAGTCACGATGCTACCTCGCACGCTGAAATTATGGCGATGCGTGCGGCCGGCAAAAAACTTAATAACTATCGTTTGATCGATACCACTATGTACGTCACTCTGGAACCTTGCTCAATGTGTGTCGGTGCTATGATCCATGCGCGTGTCTCTAAAGTTGTTTACGGCGCAGCTGAACCACGTACCGGGGCATTGGGTGGTGCCTTTAACCTGTTAGACGCTAATCAGCATAATCATATATTTGATGTGGTATCGGGCGTGTTAGCTGATGAAAGCAAAATCTTGTTACAGGATTTTTTTCAGTCGCGAAGAAAAAAATAACTGAAAGTTAAAATGACAAAATACTTAAATATTCTGATTACTGCTTTGATCACCTGTATTATTATGCCGGTTAATGCGGCGTCGATGATGGATGGCTTCACGGACCCGGAAGACGGCATGTTTGATGTCAGTCACTGGCTGGCTGAGAAAAAGGGTTTCTTTCCCGTTCCAATCATTATTACTGAGCCTGCCATCGGATATGGTGCTGGTGCAGCGCTGGTGTTTTTGCATGATCCGTTAGCTGGTCGTGTGCCCGATGGTGAAACATTTGACCCGCAATCAAAAGATGCTGAAGGTAAATTAATTCCTCCTAGTATCTCTGCTGTTTTTGGTATGTACACAGAAAATGATACCTGGATGGCTGGCGGCGCTCATCTGGGTGTCTGGAAAAACGATAATATCCGCTATACTGGTGCACTCGCGACCGGATCTATCAATATAAGTATCTACAGGAATATCTTAGGTAGAGATGTTTCAATTAATACGAACATCAAACCTGATATTTTATATCAGGGTTTAAAGTTTCGACTAAACGGTTCAGGTTTTTTTGCAGGTGTTAATTACTTATTGCTGGATACAAGCAGTGAAGTAGGTTTATCTTTTATAGATCCGGAGTTCAGAATTAAAGGCAACAGCAGAGATGCGGCAGTAATATTAACTTTAGATTATGATAACCGTGATACGATTTTTACCCCGAATAGCGGCTTTAATTCGTCTCTCGAAGTATCGTTTTTTAGTCAGGCGGTCGGTAGTGATACAGATTTTGAAAAATACAAAGCCAAAGTAATTTATTTCACACCGATGACAGAAATGTTTGTTTTAGGTCTGCGAGCTAATATCGAAACGGTCGAAGGCGGTCGGGATGATATACCGTTTTATATGTATCCGTTCGTTGATCTTCGCGGTATACCCATCATGCGTTATCAAGGTGAAACTGTCGGTGTCGCTGAAACAGAACTGCGCTGGAACTTTACCACTCGCTGGAGTGTATTGGGCTTTGTCGGTGCGGGACGAACAAAAGGCATCGCCATAGATGATCCTGTTACGACGGTATACAGTAAAGGCGCTGGCCTGCGATACTTTATTGCGCGTCGATTTGGCGCGCACGTAGGTTTTGATATAGCGAAAGGCCCTGAAGACACGGCCTTTTATTTACAGTTTGGTCACGCCTGGCGATAACCAGGTTTGTTAGAGCAGGCTTTCTATAGGTAGCAAACCTAATATATAGACGCCGATTTTTTTTATCAGGCTGGCTTTAGGTTCAGAAGAATAATGAACCTCAATGCCGTTTTCATTTGTAACCCAGTCTATGCCATTGTTTGACTTGTCATGTTGTAAGTGAAAACTGTTATCCAGTGAAGAACTTCTGTTAAATAAGTCGATCGTTTGTTTTGCCAGTTCTTTGCTGTTTACCATTATGCCTATCTCAGTATTTAGAAATTCTGAGCGCGGATCAATATTTGCTGATCCAATAAAAACATACTGTTGATCAACGACCATGTATTTCGCATGCAAACTGGCGTGCCTGGAACCTTCTATAAGTTTGTTTGTTTTCGAAAGGGTAGGTTGAGCTGTCGGCTTTAATTCGTACATATTGATATCGGAAGCGACAAGTTGTTCCCGATATTTCTTATAACCTGCGTGTACCGCGATAACATCGGTTGCTGCCAGAGAGTTGGTCAATATCGTTATCTCGGTGCCATTGGCCTGTTTGTTCCTGAACCATTTTGACCCCTTGTTTCCCGGCACAAAATAGGGCGTTGCTATTAATATTTCACTGTTCGCGCGTTCGAAATAAGGCATCACCTGCGGTCCGATGTGAACTGTTTGATTAAAAGTGTGACTGCTGATCTTTTCCGGTCTGTCATAAAACAAAGTTGCTTCCGCCCATATGAAATCAATTTGTTTGTTAATGATCTTCTGTGTGAATTCGGCATTTTTTATGGTCTGGAAGTATTCGGTATTTTTAGCGAGGTGCCATTTATCTTTTAATTTACTTCGCAGTGTCATCAGCTGCTTTTTTACTACCCTGATTTTGCTCAGGGACTCGATCGGTGTTGCCCAATGGCTTTGCCAGTAATCATCAAAACTTTTTGTGATATCAGTAACGATTGGGCCTATGGTCAGCAGGTCCAGATCAACAAAGTTTAAGTTGTTTCTAGCATCAAAATATTCATCGCCGATGTTTCTGCCACCGACAATGGCGGACGCGTTATCAGCAATAAATGTTTTGTTGTGCATGCGACGTCCTGCACGGTCAAGATTGGTAAGGAGTTCGATATTTCTAAACCAGTCGCGATTAGATAGTGGATTAAAGGTCCGTATCTCAATGTTTTCGTGCTGGCTCATCGTTTTAAAGATGCTGTCGCGCCCAGACAGGTTTATATCATCGACCAGGATACGGACATGAACACCTCGGTCGGCGGCTGAAAGAATCGCATACGCCAGGTATCGTCCACTGGCATCGCTATGCATGATGTAATACTGGATATCCAGCGTCTTTTCAGCGATCGTCGCAAGTGCGAAACGGGCGACAAAAGCATCTGTGTTGTCACTTAACAGGTAAAAGCCGGATTGATTCTTTTTATTATCCAAAATTACAGGTGATGTTGGTATAAGTTGTTGATATTACATTATCTGGCCAACATAAGACTTGAAATATGAAGTTTAGACGACATATCATAGCGTTCATGATGTACCAATATTATCGAATTTTACATGTTAGATAGAATAAGCTCAGGCAGAAATGCAAGTCTTATCCTGTTGTCGGTACTTCTTGTACTGGTTTCTTGCGTCAGCGTAGGTGATAAAAACCAGTTTATTTCAAATGCTTCGGCGGTCAGCCATGATCTGCAATCTTGCGAGCAGGCATCTTTGACAGAGAATCAGGCGAAAAATTTGTTGAAACAAAACTCTCAGGTTTTAGATCCGGATAACATCGCGTTTTTAAACTGGAATATTTACAAAGGTAACGGTGAAAACTGGCAAAAAGATTTGTCTGCTTTTGCTAAAAGTCATCATGTGATGACGATACAGGAAGCGTTGTTAGACGAAGAGCTGGACGTGTTGTTAGAGCAACATGGTTTTGGCTGGACTTTGAACACAGCTTTTTATCTAAATGGTGAGGCCGCTGGCGTTATGAATGTAGCGAGTACGAGCTCGGTTCATAGCTGTGGTTTTAAGGTTGATGAGCCATTGATCCGTATACCGAAAGCGGCGCTGGTCAGTTATTATCTTATGGATGGTTCTGATGAAAAACTGCTGGTCGCCAACATCCACGGTATCAATTTTACGTTTGGTGTGAGCAGTTATCGTGAGCAGCTGGATAAATTATACGACGCCATAAAGCACCATGATGGTCCCATGATCGTAGCAGGCGACTTTAACACCTGGAGTGATGGCCGCATGGATGTGCTTGATCAGCTAGTCAAACGACTCGAATTATCCAGGCTTGAATATTCGGTCAATAATAAAACGCATGTTTTTGGAAATGCGATAGACCATGTTTTTTATCGGAAATTAGAATTAGTCAGCAATAAAGTTTTCCAGGTCGCTTCCTCTGATCACAATCCAATTTCGGTTAACTTCAGGTTGTCATCAAAAGCATTCTGAAGCCTGCTCCAACTGGAATGCCTCCATACGGCCATTAGCGGACATGCGAGAAATAGCTAAAGTCAAAAGATTTTCACCGCAGAGACGCGGAGGCGCTGAGTTTTATTTTGTTAATGGTGCC
>JADFWF010000293.1 GCA_015222965.1 Pseudomonadota bacterium
AAGCGTCGCTCGTTCCTCACGCTGCTTTTTACTGCCAGTGATGTGGGGTGTTATGCTTCCCATAACAAAATGCTCTATGTATACATTCATTGAATTATTCCGTTAATAAGGATAGAAAACACATGCTTACGATATTCTTAATAAATGGTTCGATTATTACTCTAGCCGTGCTTATTCACTATGAGTTTTTGTATCGAATGTCCACCATTATTCCAAAAATGAAAATAAAACACCGTTTCAGAATTGTTTTTGGTGTTTTTGGCGCATTAGTTGCTCATAGCATTGAGATATGGCTTTTTTCTATTGCCTATTATCTGGTTCCCCAGGTTCAGGGATTGGGGTATTTAGAAGGTAACTTTAACGGATCATTAATGGATTGCGTCTATTTTTCATATACTACATTTACAACCCTGGGTTTTGGAGATATAGAACCGCATGGCCATATAAGACATCTCGTAGGGCTTGAATCTTTAGCCGGACTTCTTTTAATTACCTGGACAGCGTCCTTTTTATATTATGAGATGCAACGCTATTGGGATAGAGCATGATCAAAAAGCATAACAAACTATGGCTCCAATATCGAAACGACCCGCCTTATCCGAGTTACGCAATTGAGGAACTTAAAACGATCTGAAGGTGATGTGGTTAAATTTATCTTAGATACCTTCTAAGCCCTAAGGGAATCGAGTAAGCTTCTCTCTTATAACATTCGAATGACGATTCATTCATAAGTCATCACTAATGCTGGTTAACAAATTATTTTCAGATAAGGTCAAATTATTATGAAAGCTAGAGCCGCTGTTGCCTGGGAGGCAAAAAAACCACTTTCCATCGAAGAGATAGACGTTATGGGACCCAGAGAGGGTGAGGTTTTGCTGAAGACCATCGCTTCCGGCGTTTGCCACACGGATGCCTTTACTCTGTCAGGCGATGATCCAGAAGGGTCATTTCCCTGTGTGTTAGGCCATGAAGGCGGTTGCGAAGTGGTCGAACTGGGTGCCGGAGTAAAAAACCTGGAAGTGGGTGATCATGTTATTCCGTTATATATCCCTGAATGTGGCGAATGCGAATACTGTAAATCCCCTAAAACCAACCTCTGCCAATCGATAGCTGGCACCGTATGGACAGGTTACATGCCTGATGGCACCCGCCGCTTTTCTAAAGATGGCAAGGATATCTTTCACTATATGGGCTGCTCGACATTCTCTGAATATACGGTAGTACCTGAGATCGCACTCGCTAAAATCAATAAAGCCGCGCCTCTGGACAAGGTCTGCCTGCTAGGCTGTGGTGTAACCACAGGCATAGGCGCTGTACTTAACACCGCGAAAGTTGAACCGGGTTCAACAGTGGCAGTATTTGGCCTGGGAGGCATCGGTCTGTCCTGTATTCAAGGTGCTGTAATGGCGAATGCTGAACGCATTATTGCTATTGATATCAACCCCGATAAATTCGAGTTTGCAAAACAATTGGGGGCAACAGACTTTGTTAATCCTAACGATATCGATGGCTCCTTTGTCGAATACATGCAAGACACATTCAATGGAGGGCCAGATTACTCATTCGAATGTATCGGCAATACACACGTCATGCGTGATGCGCTGGAATGCACACATATGGGCTGGGGCGTCTCTACCGTCATCGGTGTCGCCGGTGGTGGCCAGACCATCGAGACTCGCCCGTTTAATCTCGTGGTAGGTCGAACCTGGAAAGGTACCGCATTTGGCGGTGTAAAAGGCAGGACCGAATTGCCGGGATATGTTGATCGCTACATGAACGGCAGCATTGAACTGGATTCACTGGTGACGCACACCATGCCGTTAGAAGACATCAATACCGCGTTTGATCTTATGCATAGCGGTAAAAGTATTCGCTCAGTTATTATCTTTTAAGCACATGAAACAGATAGAGTCTATAAAAGAGTCTGGCGGTTATCTGAACCGCTACGAACACGAGTCAAGCAGCTGTCATTGCAAGATGACATTTTCTGTCTATCTGCCACCCCGGGCAACGACCGGCAAAGTGCCAGCGTTATACTGGCTGTCGGGACTTACCTGTACGGATGATAACGCACGTACCAAAGCAGGCATGCAGCGATATGCAGCGGAACATGGCATCGCCCTGATCTTCCCGGATACCAGCCCGCGCGGTGACGATGTACCTGATGAGGTTGATCGCTATGACCTGGGACAAGGTGCGGGGTTTTATGTGAATGCCACACGCTCTCCCTGGAATAAACAGTTTCACATGTATGATTATGTCACTCAGGAACTACCCGAACTGCTAGAAGCAAACCTGCCGATACTGGCAAATGTCAGAGCGATATCCGGTCACTCGATGGGCGGCCACGGGGCACTCATCTGCGCATTAAAGAACCCTGACAGCTATCGATCCGTTTCTGCATTTTCACCCATCTGCCATCCGACAGAATCTGCCTGGGGCAAAGGTTGTTTTACCGCTTACCTGGGAGATGATATTCAGACCTGGCAAGAATATGACGCGACCGAATTAGTCAGAAACGGCGCAAAAGTGAAAGACATACTTATCGAACAAGGTGGCGCTGATGAGTTTTATGATGAAGGTCAGTTGTTACCTGAAGATTTCCAGGCGGCCTGTGATTCAAATGGACAAGCACTGACATTAAGGGTGCAAGATGGTTATGACCATAGCTACCATTTTATCGCTACTTATGTGGGTGAGCATATCGCCTACCATGCAGCAGCATTAAAGGCATAACAAGCTTTTGCTGATAGATGAACGATGTAATCGTTCACCAGGTTGGCCACTTGCTCAAGTCAGTGGCGGTTGCAGACTGAGCCCCCCCTCTCTAAGTGTCACCCCGAAAGCTGACAGGTGCCACGTATCGACTCTTCGGTGATTTTAATTGTGACTTCTGTTTTCAGCTACAAGCTGGATCCTGAAAAAACAACAATCTCGCAGAGACGCAGAGAACGCTAAGATAAAAACAACAATATCTGGTGTCATCCTGAGCGTAGCGAGCGAAGTCGAAGGGTCTTGAAGCGTGAATGCTCCACAGAGCCTAAGATCCTTCGGTAACTGCTCCTGCGTTACCCTACTACCGTCCATCCGTGGACATATGCATTGTTCTACTTACGGGCGTCCTGCCCTAATC
>JADFWF010000042.1 GCA_015222965.1 Pseudomonadota bacterium
CTATTGTATGTCATTATCCATGCCGAGGATGAAGGCCTCGAACCTTCAGATTATTACCTTGGAGAAATCAAAAAATACTGGGAATCAAAACAACCGGGTGACTCAATTCATCTCGACCTGTTATTAACTGCGGCCCTCTTTCGTTACAGCAATCATGTGTACTCAGGCAGGTTCAACCCGCACGACCTGGATGCCGACTGGCATATTAAGAACAGCCCCCTGAATGTCCGCAGCCTGTTTGCAGATGTCGCTAAAAAGGAATCCATAGCACAAACACTAAAAGAACTTCCTCCTCAGCATTCCGGTTACCGGTTATTAAAAAAAGAATTGCGACGATTTCGTGACCTTAAACAGCAAGGTGACTGGCAAAAGTTCAAAAAAGGCCCGACTCTCGAACCCGGTATGCATCATCGGCAGGTGAAACAATTAAGGAAGCGGCTGGAAATTACAGGTGATCTGATCGAGTGTTGCTTGCGTGATATTGATATATTTGACCAAACACTTGCAGAAGCGGTTAAACGTTACCAGCTGAGGCATGGCCTGCAGGCAGATGGTCGTGTTGGCGGGCAAACGCGCAGGTCTCTGAATATCACGGCTGACGCGAGGGTCAAGCAGATTCGCATCAACATGGAACGCTGGCGCTGGTTGCCACGTAAATTGGGAAAACACTACCTGATGGTTAATATGACCGGGTTTGAACTTTATCTCATGGAGAACGGTTCATCAGTGCTGTCCATGCCCGTCATCATCGGTAAGGCCTACCGCTCCACCCCCACTTTTTCTGGTCGGGTCAGCACCATGGAATACAACCCCTACTGGACGATTCCTGAAAACATGGCTATCGAGGATATGATTCCACGACTGATTCGCGATCCTTCCTTTTTAGAAAAAAGATCGATCAGACTGTTCAGGGGCTGGGCAGATGCACAGGAGATTGACCCGAAAACAGTGGACTGGCGCAAGGTAGACAAAGATAATTTTCCATACTGGATGCGCCAGGATCCGGGGCCCGAAAACGCCCTCGGCAGGGTCAAATTTCTTTTCTCCAATCCGTATGAAATTTATCTGCATGGTACACCGGACAAACACTTGTTTGACCGGGTCGTTCGCACCTTCAGTTCGGGTTGCATCCGGGTAAAAGACCCTGTTCAGCTTGCGTCTTATCTGTTGAACGATGGCTCTCAGCAGATGGAAGAAGAGATACTGGCGAATATTCACCTGGGCACCAATCAGAAACTAAGCTTATCCATAACCGTTCCCATTTACCTCGTGTACTGGACTGCCTGGACAGATCAGGATGACCGTGTAAATTTCAGGGATGATATTTATGGACGGGATATCCCATTAAATAGCGCATTCGACAGTAAGTAGAACCGGGTTTTATGAGTCGAATAATTCTTACCCAATTTGTGATAAAAACCCTTTAAAATCGAGATAAACACCCTATATTTAATACATATTCAGTCAAAAACACGTGTAGACATGCCTAAAAAACCTGAAGAAAATAATTACACTGCGCTGTCCCGCAGAGGTTTTCTGACCTCTATTGCAGGTATGGCTATATCATTGTCATCCCCAGCCGTAATCGCGTCAGCTGCAACCGCACCTGTTTCCGGACGTGATCGCGAACTGTCTTTCTACAACACTCATACCGGCGAAAAACTTTCCGCCACCTTCTGGTCAGACGGAAAGTACCTCGATGATGGTATCGAGGAAATCAACTGGATACTCAGAGATCATCGCGCCGGCATTGCCAGTCCCATTGATCCGAAATTATTCGATCTGCTGCATCAGCTGCAGGCAAAAGTTGAACACCAGGGAGAGTTTCACATAATTTCTGGCTACCGTTCTCCGGCAACCAATAACATGTTAAACAAAAAAAGC
>JADFWF010000294.1 GCA_015222965.1 Pseudomonadota bacterium
CTGGTCGTTTTTAACAGCGGTTAGAACAGGTTTGCTCTCTATGGCAAGTGAGGCAAGAGGCACAGGTCTGGCAATAGCGTAACCCTGGGCGTTATCGACACCGACATCACGCAAGCTGCGGATGATGCTTTCGGAAGCGGCAAATTCGGCGATGGTTTTAATGCCCATCACCTGGCCAACTTCGTTGATGGATTTGACCATGGCGTAATGCATGGGGTCTTTATCGATGTCCATGACAAAAGTGCCGTCAATTTTTAGATAATCAACCGGCAGGCTGTTCAGGTAGGAGAATGAAGACAGGCCACTGCCAAAGTCATCGAGTGCGAAAGAGCAACCCAGTTTTTTCAGTACGTTCATGAAGTGAACAGCTGTACTCAGGTTATTGATGGCGGCGGTTTCTGTTATCTCGAAACATAACAGTTCGGGGCTCACTTTATATTGTTTAATTTTAGTGACAACAAAATTCAGGAAGTCCCTGTTGGAAAGCGACATGCCTGATAAGTTGACTGAGATTAAAACCTTTTCTCTGCGTGTAGCCAGCCACTGGATAGATTTTTCAACCACCCATTCATCGATCAATGTGATCATGTTGTAGCGTTCAGCAGCGGGCAGGAAGTTACTGGGTGATACGATGTCGCCTTCTTTGTCCACCATGCGTAACAGGATTTCACCATGCAGGATGAAGGCTTGTTCGTGGCCTTTAAGCGGCATGATCTCCTGAAAATATAACTGGAAACGGTCTTCTTCCAGCGCGTGATTGATGCGTGATACCCAGTGCATCTCACGTTGCTGCGTTAATAACTTGTCATCTTCTGCGGTAAATATTTGTATACGATTACGCCCGCTTTCTTTGGCCAGGTAACAGGCAGAGTCAGCGTTGCTTAAGATCTCTTCACAGGATATCGTATTATGTGCAATCGGGGAGATGCCGATACTGGCGCCGATGGTGAATGTGCTGTCGTTCCAGGTGAACTGAAAATTCTTTATCACCTCGAGCAAACCTGCGGAGATGTTCTGCGCTTTATTGACGTCTGCGTTTTCCAGCAGCAGGCCAAACTCATCGCCACCAAGACGGGCTAATATGCCTTTATTGTCTAAAGTGTTCTGCAGTAACAGGGTGATCTGTTTTAACAGTTCATCGCCAGCAGTGTGACCACAGGTATCATTGACCAGCTTAAACTGGTCGAGGTCGATGTAACACAGCGTGTTAACTGACTCATGCATGTTCTGTGTTGATATAACATGTTTTAGCCGGCGTTCAAATTCATAACGGTTGATCAGTCCGGTCAACGCATCGTGCGTTGCCTGGAAGGTTAACTGTCTGTTGAGTGAACGCTGGACTGACTCATCGTGAATGATGACGACGATGCCGGCAATCTCATCTTCATGGTCACGCATCGGTGCGACGACGTATTCTACCGGCGTTTCTATACCGCTGTTGTTCTGAATGAGGATGGCGCTTATCGGTTCATCGAGCACTGTTTTGTATTCGATGTTTTCTGTCGGGTCATAGATTCGAGAGTGGGTTTCTTCATTTAACGCGTGCATCACCTGCACCAGCGGTTTGTCTATAGCTTCAGCTTCAGTCCAGCCGGTCAGCTGTTCGGCCATCGGGTTTATGGATTTTACATAGCCGTCGATGGTGGTAGTGATCACACCGTCGACGATCGACTGCAGGGTCATGTGCAGGAAGTTGCTCTGCCGCTCAGCATGTTTTGCGTGTGATTCAGCGGTTTCTTTCGCCTGTTTGAATTTCTGTTCTGTTTTTTTATGGTCTTCAACTTCGTTTGTCAGGTCGTTAATCAAAGACTGTATTTTTCCGACCATCAGGTTAAAGGCATGTATCGGTGCCCTGATCTCGTTGTAGCCGCCTTCCTCAACAGAAGCAAACTCACCGCGGGCGCTGCTGTCTGCAGCACGCCGTAAGTTCTTCAGTGGTAATAAACCACGATGCAATATCATAAATGCGAATAGCAGGGTGAAAAGTGTCAGTGCTGTAGCACCGAGGATAATCTTGTATCGGGTGTCATCTAAATGGTTTTTAAAGGCAGTGATGTCGGAGGCGCCACTGATCTTCATAGAAATATTGTCTTGTGTGTCAGTGATTAAATAGGTGCTTACCAGATGTTTTTTTGCATCGCTTTTAGTAGGCCAGTTCACCGATTGATGAAGCAACTCATTTTTATTGCTGTATATTTTTAATGGCAGACCGAGCTCTGCTTCTATCTGTGTCAGTATGTGTGCCGGGCTGGTAATGATCTGTATGTAGCCTTTGGATCTGATGCTGCCGATAGAGATGAGGGTGGTGAGTAATGGCTGGTTATTGTATTCACACAGTTCAGATTTTGGCTTGGTGCGTTGTATGTTTGGCAGGCTGCTTACATAGTTGATGGTCTGCGCGCAAGGCAGGTTATCCTTGCTGTTGATATCGATACCACGATCAGAACTTGTGATGAGTTGGAAGTTGTTATCGTAGATCAATATCTTTTCAAGTTTGATGAGCCCGATAGTTACGTAATAACGGTTGAACTCCTGATCCAGCCAGTAAACCATGTCATCGATGTTATTCGCCGCAAAGGCAGTTTTGAACTCTGATTCATTCTGCAATCTGAAGCCGAGTTCTTTTTGTCGCTCGGTCAATTTTTTTATCAGGTCGGCAGATTTAATGGCGATGAGCTGATTGACCGATTGCGTCTGCTGTTCATAAGCGACCTTTCGATAAGTGAAGTCTGTAGCGATGACGAGCATGATACCGATAACACCTATCAATAAAATAGTGATTGCTAAGGTTTTCTGCAATGTCAGGTGTTTTTTGTTCATGTACTGCGTAAGTTAAATACAAAAAATATTAATCGGTTTTAATGTACTGGTAGCCTTTTTCTTTCCACTCGGCAAAACCGCCTTTGAACCATGACAGATTATGGTAACCGCAGGAGCGGGCGACTTTTATGGAGACCACGCTGCGGCCACATTGTACGCCGTTACAGTAAAACATCAGGGCTTGTTTTTTATCGGTAATGATTTTCTTTAAGGAATTACAGTTGGTTTTGATATCGGGCAGGCTGATGCTGCTTTCGATATATCCATAATCCCTGTCTTCTTTGATCCGTGCGTCGATCAACATCGGTGGTTTATCTGAAGCTAAGCTTTTGATAAGCTGCTCAGCGCTGACGGTAGTAACCCCTGCGATTTGATCGGGCACGACTACCTTCGGTTTGGCCAGGTTTGGTTTTTCCTGAGCAAAGGCATTGGTGCATATGAAAAATGGCACTATAAATAGAATGAGACCATGACTGAACCTGAATTTTCTGCCAAACATAGAAGGGTATTCGAAATTGTTATTTCGCAGTTTCACTCACACCTCAAATTAAAATAATTTATAGATTTACAGCGGGATACTGTTGCCTCAATTCTAGACAATGAATCTATAAAATGTATGATAATCGACAAAATGCGTCGAAAACCTGACAAACATCACAGATTTAGAGAGCAACGTGAGAATCTAGTGTGCAAGAGTATTGTTAGCGGTATTTTATGCCAATTATTCAATATCATTTCTTAGATTGACTCGGATTCGCCTAATAATGTATGAATGACGCCTGAATTCGTATAAAATCGCCGGTTTTTCTGCGGAAATAGCGGAGACATTCTATGTCACAACAAGACCAGAACGAAGACCAGAGCGGTAAAATTGCAGTTGTCATGGGCAGTCAGAGTGACTGGCCGATAATGAAGCATGCGGTAGAGCAGCTGGAAGCATTTGGTGTTGCCTATCAGGCAAAAGTTGTTTCGGCTCATCGTACGCCTGAATTACTTTTTGAATTTGCTGATTCAGCCAGAGCAAATGGCTTTTCTGCAATAATTGCAGGTGCTGGCGGCGCGGCACATTTGCCGGGCATGCTGGCTTCAAAAACCACGCTGCCGGTTCTCGGTGTGCCGGTGCCTTCAAAGTACCTTAAAGGCATGGATTCATTATTATCTATCGTGCAGATGCCCAAAGGTATTCCAGTAGCAACCTATGCCATTGGTGAAGCGGGCGCTGCAAACGCAGCGCTGTCTGCAATATCAATCCTGGCGGTGACTGATGAGTCTATGGCGGTCAAATTAGCTGAATTTAGAGAAAAGCAGCAGCAGGCAGTTTTTGCCATGACCCTGCCGCCAGAAGAGTAACGCTGTTATGAGCGCACAGATTCTACCGGGTGCTACGCTTGGCGTTTTAGGCGGTGGCCAGTTGGGCCGCATGTTTTGTGTGGCCGCACGTACCATGGGGTACCGAGTTGTTGTGCTCGACCCTGATCCTTACTGCGGTGCTGGCATGATCGCCGACCTGCACATCAAAGCCGACTATACAGATCAGGCGGCACTTCAGGAAATGGCTGGTCAGTGTGACGCTATTACTCTGGAATTTGAAAATATCCCTTCTGAAAGCGTTCGTTTTATTACTGATAAAACCACGGTTTACCCGGTTGCTGAATCTCTGGAAATCGCACAGAACCGTGATCTGGAAAAGCAGTTTGCGAAGAAAGCCGGGTTACAGCCAGTGCCATATTTTGCTCTCATGCAGGAAAGTGATCTGCAGCAGGCGGCCAGTGAGGTTGGTTTTCCAGCAATTTTGAAGAGTAATACCCTGGGTTATGACGGCAAAGGCCAGTATGTTGTAAATGATTTATCAGAACTCAGTGATGCCTATGATCAGGTTGGCAAAGTTGATTGTGTGCTGGAAAAGAAAGTAAATATCCGATGTGAAGTTTCTGCCATCGTCGCCAGAAATGCGCAGGCTGAGCTGGCAAGTTTTCCTGTTTCGGAAAACCAGCACAGAAACGGTGTGCTGCATATGAGCATCGTGCCTGCACGGGTCGATGACAGGGTGGCGCAGAAAGCGATAGACGGTGCCTCGGTGCTGGCTGATGCCATGTCCTATGTTGGTATTTTAGCGGTAGAGTTTTTTGTCAGTGATGACGGTGTGCTGTACTTTAATGAGATGGCACCGCGCCCGCATAATAGTGGGCATTACTCCAAAGATGCCTGTGTCACTTCACAGTTCGAGCAGCAGGTGCGCATGATGTGCGGCCTGAAACCTGGTGATACCCGTCTTATGTCACCGGTTGTGATGGTTAATATGCTGGGTGATTTATGGCTGCCGAACTGGGCTGATATATTTGCGCAGAATAATATCAAGTTACATCTCTATGGCAAGACCGAAGCTCGCCCGGGTAGAAAGATGGGGCACTTTAACGTTTTGGCGGAAGATGTTGAGTCTGCGTTGGTTGTGGCTGAGGGTGTTTTTACCAGGCTGTCGGGCAATTGATTGGGAAAACGTTAATGAATAATGAATAATGAATAATTAAAAAGCTAGAGTGTCATTGCGAGGAACGACTCTTTAGTGTCTTTTAGTTCTTAATTATTCACTGTTCATTATTCATTGACCGGTTATCTTCTCCGATTCCGGTTATCTCTACCGCGGTTCTGGTTGCGATTCCCACCACCAGGTCGATTACCCCCGGGGCGAGGTCTCCGCTCCATCTTGATCGGCGGTTTCGGCTCAGCTAGCAAATCACCGGTCACCGGCTCTTTGCCGATCTTCTTATCGATATATTCTTCGATATCCATGATGTAATGCGCAAAATCTTCGCAGGCAAAACTGATGGCGAAACCACTAGCGCCAGCGCGCGCGGTGCGGCCGATGCGGTGTACGTAATCTTCGCCTGACTGTGGCAGGTCGAAGTTGAATACGTGGCTGACTTCCGGGATGTGTAATCCGCGGGCAGCGACATCGGTCGCTACCAGCGTGCTGAATTCGCCGTCCTGAAATTTCTTCAGCAGGGTCTGACGTTTTTTCTGGGGTACATCGCCGGACAATAAGGCCGATTTATAACCGTTGCCTTCCAGCCATGCATAAACTTTATCGGCAACACGTTTAGTGTTGATGAAAACGATACTGCGTGTTGGTTTTATCTTGTCCATCAAACCGAGCAATAAAGGGATTTTTTCCTCATTCGCCGGGTAGTAGATAGACTGCTCGATCTTATCTGCTGTTTTATTTTCGGCTTCGATGCGAATTTCTGCGGGGTCGTTCATGTGTACGTAGGCAAGTTCGCCGACGCGATGAGACAGGGTCGCAGAAAATAACAGGCTCAGACGTTTATCTGGATCCGGGCAGCGGTTTAACAGATAGCGCATATCGTCGATAAAGCCAAGATCAAACATGCGATCTGCTTCATCCAGTACCACTACTTCGCAACGTTTCAGGCTGAACACTCTCTGTTTGAAAAAATCGATAGTCCGTCCGGGCGTACCGATGAGGATGTCGACGCCATCAAGCAGGATGTTGCGCTGTTTGTCGTAATCGGTGCCGCCGTAAGCCAGGCCAAGTTTTAAACCGGTGTATTTGCCGATGACCGATGCATCTTTATGGATCTGGATCGCCAGTTCGCGTGTCGGCGCCAGGATCATCGCGCGTATCTGAGTTTTTTCGCGATGTTCATGGGAAGGCCTGGTTATCAGTTGATTCATGCAGGCAACCATAAAAGCAGCGGTTTTGCCTGTTCCTGTCTGTGCTTCACCAGCGACATCTTTGCCGGTCAGTGCGATAGGAATGCTCTGTGCCTGAATCGGCGTGCAAAATTCAAAGCCCGCATCAGCGATGCCTTTGGCCA
>JADFWF010000295.1 GCA_015222965.1 Pseudomonadota bacterium
AGGCTTTCCTCTGTGGACCTCTGCGCTCTCTGCGGTTTAATGTTTTGACTTCCGTTTATGGCCGATAGCAGACATCCATTAACTGTAAAAACAACAGCAAAACACCACAGCACTTAGCTGCTACCAACAATCTCTTTAGGCCGGATCAGGCTCTTCAATACACCCTGCCCCGGTTTTTTCAATGCTTCGAGTGAATCCAGAGTAAAACATGCCGCCGCGCAGGTCGTCATTAATTTACCGCTACTGGATAGTGATGGCGGTGAACTGGCAAGATAATCCACGATGTAATCCATACCAGGGTTATGCGCCAGGATCAGTAGACATTGGTCTTCACGCGCATATATTTCGATGGTCTCACGCAAGGTATCCCTGTCTGCCAGATACAGCTGACGATCAAAAATAATATTTTTTTCATCGACTTGAAGGCTTTTTAACAGCAAGCTGGCCGTCTCCTGTGTGCGCTGTGCTGAAGAGATCACCATGGTATCAGGCAGCAGATTCATCCGTTTCAGATACGCGCCCATAAGCACCGCATCCCCGACGCCCCTGTCATTCAATGGCCGGTCTATATCCGCCGTATGGCTATGCCAGTCTGATTTGGCGTGGCGCATCAATATCAGTTCAAACATCCTGCCTCAATAAGCTTAAAAATAGTAAGTGTTTATTGACATTTACATGAAATGAGAGAATTATATGACTTAGACAAGCTGTATACAGAAATTCTTTCACCCTAAATGTAAAAAAACGGAGTAATTGTAATGACCACCACTGAATCACTTGGAAATTTTTGCTCAGGTTGCGTTGCCATCGGCATCGTAGCAGTCTCGTTCGCCACGCTGGCAACAGTTATCTGGGCGTTATTCCTCTAGTCGAGTAATACCGCAGCCTGCAGCCACACCCAAAAGATTGTTCGTCACCCGTTATCTGACGAACGTCAGGTGTTGGCTACCCGCTGATAATAGCGCATCCTGTACAACAGACGTTTATGTTCGTCATCCTCTTCAAACCCAGAACGATCGTGTAACACGTTGTTGCTGATCAGGCCCTGACCAGACTGCAGCGTTCCCCGATAGATATAGGGTGAATCTGTATGCAGATAGTCGTGCAACAAGGCGACGGCCTCCTGCACCAGCGGATCCTCTTTCCATACGATACTGCGTGTTCTGGCTGTATATCGCATATGCAGATCACCGGCTTTCGAGATAGAAAAAACAGGGCCATAACGATCAGGTCGAATAACTTCACCTTCTTTATTAATATTCGCGGGTATCATCATTACATCCGGCTCCATTAAAACGCGGATATAATCCGGATTTTGCTGACGCAGACGAATATAGGCTATTTCATGATCCAGCAGTGCATTCTCACCGCCGCTGGCCGCCGGATTAACACAGTGCAAAAACAGCGCATTTATCTGGTGGTCCAGAGTATTGTAGTAACCGTCGGTGTGCCAGTGAATGGATTTGTTTGTGTAAGGAATGTAATCACCACGCCAGTCGCCATCGACAACTCTTAATGCGGTAATGCCGTCATCTGCCCCCCGGTTATCATCAGGTCTAAACAGCTCGAACTGCTGCGCGAGTTTGTCGGGAATATCTTTATCAGGGTCATCACCGGTGTTACCCGCGTAGATTGCCATATTGGTTTTTTTGACCAGGTCACGGATAACTTTATATTCCGCTGTACTTAATTTCCTCGGGTCATCCACCTCGACGATGATATCTTCGATTTCCTGCGGATAATCATCCATCTTGTTTTCCAGCCAGGCATGATACGCAGCATCATTATCCAGGTCGAAAGGACTGCCCAGTCGATATTTGTCACTGATATGATTTGGTGTCTGTATTGAACTCATTATGTACAACCTTGCTGTTTGTTAGTTATAGGCTGGTCAACGTTTGCACTGTCCATACCTGCCTGACCATGCCAGTATCCATCACACTCACCTGACATGATATACCGTTGCAGTGATTTTTCTGCTTCATCACTGCTAATTTTTCCACGCAGGGTTTTATCAAAAATATCGATCACCTGCATTGTATTTCTCGATTGCGGACTGATACGTAACACATCGATTTCAAGATCAATAAGTTCTTCGATCTCATGGATCAGATTTTGAGTTTTAGATGATTGCGTCTGTATACCGTTAAGCACCAGGAATGATTCATCTTCTCGTGTTTTCAACATTAAACCATCCGCATAATCGAGGCAACGATACTGACAGTCATCTTTTGGTAAATTGTGCGCTCGTGCGGTAAAACATCTCGCTGAGTAAGCCAGTGGCAACCTGCCAAAGGCAAAAACTTCAGTCTCGACGCCCATCGGGCGGTTCTGATGCATGTCCGTCAGCGTCTCTTTTGACAACTCTACCGGCAGCACCCAGCGCTTCAGGCCAGAGCGTGCAAGTACTTCAAGGGTACGGGAATTATAGATATTAACCGCCGGGCCCGTGACGAAAGACTGTTTTCCCGACATCAGCTGAACGGCCGTCATATCATTCGCTTCCACCATATAGTCTTCATTACTGCATATTTTTCGCAGCGCACTCAGCTCTGAATTTGCTTCCAGTAGAGTTAGCGTTGATAACACGACTTCCTTACCAGCCTCTTTCAGTAAGCCGGCAATCTGCAACCAGGAATCCGGTTTTAACAGGCGGCGTTTCGAACAAACAGTTTCACCAAGGTAAACTATATCAACAGCACTGTCTGCAATGGACTCGTAAAATTTGAATACGTCATCACGCGACCAATAGTATAAAAGCGGGCCCAGGGAGAGTTTTGGTCTTGAGGGTGTTTGGTTTTGTTTATTCATGTTTATGTATACTTGTAATTTGGTGCCGCTTAATGAATAACGAATAATGAATAATTAAAAACAAAAAACTAAAGAAAAAATGCTTTGAATCATTCCAGCCCAATTATTCATTATTCATTGCAGTGAACCCCGTTCACTGCCACGGCCGATGGTAAGCCCCAAGCGTTGTCTGCGAACCTTCCGACACTTTTGCCAGTGCCTCCATCCAGTCAGCCTGCGCCTGGTAACCCTCAGGGTTTTTTGTACATAAATCAATCGCATCACGCCAGACTTTTGTTACCTGCGCTACATAAGCCGGGCTTCGCTGGCGGCCTTCTATCTTTATTGCCGCAACCCCGACTGACTGTAATTCAGGCAACAGCTCAAGCGTATTCAAACTGGTCGGTTCTTCGATGGCGTAATAGGTATTACCGCTTACGTTAAAACGTCCTTTGCATAAGGTCGGGTAACCTGCTGATTCACCTTCTGCGTGTCTATCGATAAGTATATTGTTCAGCCGTGTTTCAAGGCCGTCCGGTGTTTCATTCCAGCTCACCGCATTGGCGGGTGAACAGGCGCCAAAGGTATTCGGCGACCTTCCGGTAACATAAGAAGACAGTATGCAGCGCCCCTCCACCATCACACAGAGACTGCCAAAACCAAACACTTCGATCGGAACAGGACTGCTCTCTGCGACCTGCTTCACCTGTTTAAGCGAAAGCACACGCGGTAATACAACACGTTTTATGCCGAAATTCTGATGGTAGAAATTAATGGCTTCTGCATTCGTTGCCGAACCCTGCACTGAAAGATGCAGCCGCAGATCAGGCCAGCGGTGACAGGCATAATCCATCACCCCGATGTCTGCCAGGATCAAAGCATCCACACCTAGATCAGCCGCATGATCCACCGACCGCTGCCAGCGCTCCCAGCCTGATGGTTGCGGGTAGGTATTGATCGCGACAAACACTTTTACACCACGATCACGCGCGTAGCGAATGCCTTCCTGCGCACGTTTGTCATCAAAGTTCAGCCCGGCAAAATGCCGTGCGTTGGTATCGTCTTTAAACCCCATATACACAGCATTAGCGCCGTTATCAACGGCGGCTTTCAGTGACGGTAAATTACCCGCAGGACAAACTAATTCCATAAACTTTATACTCTCTTAAATCTGCAATAAACAAAACTTTGTAACGCACCTTTTGGCGTCTTATGCTGTTCTGTACTTGTTTCTACCAGCTGAAAATTTTTGCTGAAGATAGCTGCCAGTGACTCAGTGCTGTACTGCACGATATCAAGACCACTGCATTTTTCCGGCCCGGCAAGATTAAACGTAGCGATGATCGCGTGAGCACCCGGTTCTAACGCATCACTTATCGCTTCTACATAACTTAAACGGTCATCCGCATCCATAAGAAAATGAAAAACCGCACGGTCATGCCACACATCAAACGGCTTTTCACTTACAAACGTTGTTATATCCTGTTCGATCCATTCGATCTTCTCCGCATGTTTCCCCAGCCGGTTCCTCGCCTGCTCGATCGCACTATGCGCGATATCCAGCACTGTTAAGTTATGGTAACCGTTCGCCAGCAGATAATCGACCAGCGTAGAAGCGCCACCACCGATATCAATAATTCGTGCCGACTTCTTAACGCCCGTAGCTTCGATCAGGGCAAGTGAATTTTCAGGGCACTGTTGAAACCAGCTGACTTCTGTCGCTGCTCTATCCGAATAGATATGTTCCCAGTGACCCTTTCGATTAAAATTTTCTGTTTTCGTATTCATCGGTACGGGTTATCACACGGCCGAAAACACCAGGGCTTCTGATTCTGGAAAACGGGGCGTATCACCAGACATCTCTTTCATATTCGCTCGCCTTGCCTGTTTGGCCAGTGCCGCGGTAATAGAGTTTAGTACCTGCCATTTTTTTGAGCACCACGCCGGTGCCAGTAAAACATCCGATGAAGCTGTCCCCGTCAGGCGATGAAAGATGACATCATCCGGCGTCCGGTTGATAAGCTCAACCACATCAGAAACGTATTCGGCCATCGATATCGGCTGGTATTCACCACGCCGCCATTCATTGGCAAGCTGCGTGCCTTTAACGACATGCAGTGGATGAAATTTCAGGCCGTCTACGCCAAGCTCGAGCACACGTTGGTGCGAAGTAATATGGTGCTCTCTCGTTTCACCCGGCAGCCCGAGAATAAGATGCGTACAAACTTTAAGGCCACGGCTGCGAGCTTTAGAAATAGCCTCTTCATACTCCGCAAAACCATGCCCTCGATTGACACGATCAAGCGTTTCATCAAACGCTGACTGCAGGCCCAGCTCCAACCAGACTTCATAACCTTTATCCTGATAACTCACCAGCAGATCAAGTACCTTGTCGGGCACACAATCGGGTCTAGTGCCCACATCAAGCCCGATAACATCAGGCTCTTTCAACGCCTCATCATATAAACGGGTAAGTTCACAGACATCAGCATAGGTATTGGTATAGGCCTGAAAATAAGCGATATATTTTTTTGCCCCGGTGCGTTTTCTCAGGACCTGGCGCCCGGACTCGATCTGGTCAGCAATAAAATTTGGCTGGCGGCCGTTGGGACTAAAGGAAACGTTATTGCAGAACGTGCAACCACCGCGCCCGATCGTACCGTCTCGGTTCGGGCAGGTGAATCCGGCATCTATGGCGACCTTGTGTACACGTTCTCCGTAACGCGCCAGCATCGCCTGGCCGAAAGTATTTACATATTGTGAAAGGATCATTTAAAACACGAACTATCGAAGATTTACTATTTTCTACAAATACGGTAAAAATTTAATGATCTACGTCAAATGAGGGGGTTTTTAGAAGTGATTTACTTACCCAGGTTCAGCGGACATTATTTACCCGCTAATGTCATCTTGCGTTCTTTTGTAAATTCCCACCATTTCCTGGGGGGGCCGCCTTTCATATAGCTTACGGCCGATATAAATACATCGAGAACACATGGATCATGGCGTTTACGCGTAACACTGCAGAGATCGTCATACATCTGATAAGGGTCCCTGGCTGCCAGCTCGATTGGCTCTTCTATGCCCAAAAGAACCAGATCCTTTTCGATAGCAGGACCTATATTTGGTATATCCTGAAAATTTCTGATTTCTTTCCGCATGATCGACATCACTATAGCACTTATGAGTAATCCTTTTATTCGATCATATGACCTGGATATAAAAGTCGCTATGCCGTTCAAGCAGGTAGCCAATGGGGTGGACCTGAATATCATGCTTTTGTAAAAGCGCTTCAAATTCAGACTCTGCCTGAGCTTCTACGGCGACAAGTAACCCGCCACTGGTCTGAGGATCGCATAAAAGGTTTTTTTGCTCGTCCGTAAACGGCGCTATCTTATGACCATAACTATCAAAGTTGCGTTGCGTTCCACCCGGGACACAGTCAAGCAGCATATATTCTGCAACCCCATCCAGTTGTGGCACACTGGCAAAATCGACAACCGCATTAACATCACTTGCTTCACACATCTCTGCCAGGTGCCCCATCAGGCCAAAACCGGTCACATCGGTTAAAGCTTTCACTTCTGGCAGCCTGGCCACTTCAGCACCGATGGTGTTAAGACGGCACATACTATCTTTAGCGATATCCTGATGAACCGCTTTTAGTTTCTTTTTTTTCTGTGCCGTCGCTAAGATGCCAGTACCTAGTGGTTTGGTCAGATACAATTTACAGCCTGCCTCGGCTGTATTATTTTTTTTGAGCTGCGATTTATCAACGATACCCGTTACTGCAAGGCCAAAAACAGGTTCAGGCGCATCGATACTATGACCGCCTGCTAATTGAATACCCGCTTCGATACAGACACTGCGCCCGCCCTCAACCACTTGCTGCGCGATTTCGGCAGATAACTTATCCAGCGGCCAGCCTAATATGGCGATCGCCATGATCGGTCTGCCACCCATGGCATAGATATCACTGATAGCATTTGCAGCAGCAATGCGTCCAAAATCAAACGGGTCATCCACTATCGGCATAAAAAAATCAGTGGTACTGATAATCGCCTGTTCATTGCCTATGTCATATACCGCCGCATCATCTCGCGTCTGATTACCGACCAATAAGCGTTTATCTGCTGGCGCAACAAGACTGCTTTTTAAAATGGAATCCAGTACTTTAGGTGAGATCTTGCAGCCACATCCTGCGCCATGACTGTATTGCGTTAGTTTAACTTCATGCATCAGCAAACCATGTTAGTAAAATTGAATAAATTAGCGGGACCACATATAGAGGGGACTTGAATGAGAAAACGTAGTCTGTCCCCGATGGGAAAGAAGTTACTTCTTCGTTTCCGGCGAGTGAAGACACTCGATCAACCGCTCTACCTGTCGAGTGCAACAGCCACTTCCCATCGTTGCGTAGGTCTGTTTTTTAATCTCTGCCACTGTTGTAGCGCCATC
>JADFWF010000296.1 GCA_015222965.1 Pseudomonadota bacterium
AATGAATAATGAATAATGAATAATGAATAATTTTTTCATATGTATTTATTTAAGCAAATAACCTGCAAAAAAAACGCTGGTTTTACCTTGATCGAAGTCATGGTGGCGCTGACCATTATCGCCATCTCACTCGGCGCTTTACTCAGCACTTCCGGCACGCAAGCAAGTAGCGTGAGTTATCTAAAACACAAAACACTGGCACACTGGGTCGCAGTCAATGAGCTCACACAACTGCGCATCGCAAAAGAATTTCCCGATCTGGGTGATAAGAAAGGCTCGACAAAGATGGCAGGCAATGAGTGGTTCTGGATACGCACTACCAAAAAAACCGAAGATAAAGATGCCCGGCAGATAACATTTAAACTATACGCTGATGAAGCCCGCAAAAAAAATATAACCACATTGATCGGCTATGCAAACCGCTAATCACCCATCCAACTCACCAGCAAAGCAGCAGGGCTTCACCCTGCTGGAATTGCTTATCGCCAGCATCATCTTCGCCATCATGGCTATCATGGCCTATGGCGGCCTGGCAAATGTCATGGACAACAGCAAAGCATCACAGACCGCATTGAAAAGATTACAACAGATACAGCAGAGCGTTTCTGTTTTAAACCGCGATCTTTTACAGATACTGCCGCGTGCGGTTCGCGATGAGTATGGCAATGTTCAGCCAGCTTTAAGCGCTGGCAATAACATCGATAACCTGGTCGAATTTACCCGTGGTGGACGGGTTAATCCAGCCAATCTATTACGCAGCACCCTGCTGCGTGTCGCTTATCGTTTCGATGATGAAAAACTGCTCAGACTACAATGGCCACAGCTTGATAATGCGCCTGGCGTCGAAGCAAAACAGACGATCCTTATCGATGATGTTGAAAACGTAAGCATACGTTTTCTCGATCAGAATGGTGAATGGCAGGAGCAATGGCCACCGTTGAATGCCGATGACGGCTCTAACACCGGCAATACCACAGGACCGACGGCTATCGAAGTAGTATTACAGTTAAATGACTGGGGGGAAATTCGTCGTCTCTATGCGATGAATTGATGTCCTGCGAAATGATTTTATCCCGATCACAGCCTCTACATTCAGCACCGGCTCTACGCTCAGCACCGGCAAAAAATCAACGAGGTGTAGCCATCATAACGGCATTGCTCATCGTCACTATTGCAACTACCGTCAGTATCACCATCGCCACCCGCCTGCAGCTCGATGTACGTCGCACGGCTAATCTCATCGCACAGGATCAGGCACAATTTTACCTGCTTGCTGCTGAAGAATGGTCACAGAGAATTTTGCGTCAGGACAAAAAAGACAGCAGCAGTGATTCACTCGATGAAAACTGGGCGATCGAACTACCGCCTCTGCCGGTCGACGGCGGTTCCATTCAGGGCACGTTGACAGATCTTCACGCCTGCATCAATGTTAACTCGCTGGTCGCAGGCGGTGCCGTTGACACCATAGCAAAAACACGTCTGACACAGTTATTTAAAAATCTGGGTGTCAAAGGAGATCTGACGCAGGCGATAAGCGACTGGATAGACGCTGATCTGGAGACCAGTAATCCGAATGGTGCAGAAGATGGTTATTACCTCAACCTGGAAATCCCCTACCGCACAGCGAACACGCCACTACACAGCATCAGTGAGTTGCGACTGGTAAAAGGCTTTGAAGACAGTGCAACCTACGAGCTGGTCAAACCTTACCTGTGCAGTTTCATACTGGATGGCGGCGAGATGAGCATCAACGTAAACACAGCCAGTGCTGAAGTGCTACAATCTTTATCAGAAAATATGACCGCACAACTGGCAGCCGACGTTATCGAACGTCGTGCTGACGAACCGTTTAATGACATCAAAGAATTTACCAGTTTTGCCAAACTTAACACTATAATTAAGAACACTGAAAAACTATCGACCAGCAGTGACTATTTTTTGCTTCGAACACAGGCGATAATCGGCCAGGCAAACACAGTCATGTACAGCATCATCTACAGAGAACAGGACGGTAAGACAAAAATTATCTCCCGCACTCAACGAACACTGTAACGATGCCAGACCGACAACAGCCTGACCGACAGCAGTAATACTAGAACGACTTAAGATACATACATTGAGCCACAGATATTGAGAACCCACAATGAGTGAAACACTACTCATCCATTACAGTATAGATAAACCACAGCAGGCCACCTGGTCTCTGTGCAATGCCGCCGGTGAACTAACCGGAAAGATAAGTACCGGGTCATTAGCAGAGCTCAGCGCCATAGCAACAGATCATCCTGCTATCGTATTATTAAACAGCCGGTGTCTGCACATAAATCAACTGCAGCTGCCCACACAAAACCTGCAGAAATTATTGAAAGCGGTGCCTTACGCTATCGAAGAATTCATCGCAGATGACATCGATAACTTTCACTTCGTAGTCGCTAAAAACAAACACGATAGCTCGACATCCGTGGTCGGTATAAACGAGGCCACGCTGACGAGCATCATCAAGATCTTTCAGGACGCCAGCATCAATGTCGAAAAAATAATACCCGATGCATTATGCCTTGCCGCAGATAACAGACAATGGGTGTGTTTAAACTATGAGAACACGAGCTACCTGCAGACCGATATAACAAATGGCATGCTGTTGTCACATGAGCTACTGCCATATGTTCTAACCAACAAGCTTCAGCATGAATCACAGACGCCGCCGGAAAAGATCCTGTTATTCAGCGAGCAAGATAACGCCACCGCCTTCGACGCGCTCAAAGCTGAAAATATCTCAGATGATATCGAGATCGTAAATATCGTTTACAACACACACCCACTGGTGGTGTTCTGCGGAAACTACAAACAGGCGATATCTCTCAATCTGCTGCAATATAAATTTAAGCCTAAACGTAAGACATCAGGTTACTGGCAGCACTGGCGTCTGGCAGCATCTCTCACAGCAATCTGGCTGGTATTACACCTGGGGCTGACCAGCTTTCAACATACACAACTGCAAGACAAAAATATTGCCACCCGCGCAAAGATCGAAAAAATCTACAAAAAATCATTCCCGAAAAGTCGAAAAATCGTAAATCCACGGGTACAGATGGAACAGAAGCTAAAAGAATTAAAAGGCACTGCCGGCAATAGCGGCCAGGGACTTATATTTTTACTCGCAGAATCTTTTGGCACATTAAGCCATGACAAAAAAAACATCACCTTGCAGTCTTTAACATTTAGAAATAACCGTATGGACATCGGTCTCGAGAGCGGCAACCTGCAGGCGGTAGAAAACCTGAACAAGGATTTAAACAATAATAAGAATATAAAATCTGAGATAACATCATCATCCTCAGAAAAAGATAAAGTTAAGGGCAACCTGCGAATAGAGGGCCGCAGCTAATGGAACTGCCAATAGAGCTGCTAGGGCAGCTAAAACGGTGGTTCAACTCGCTGCCACAAAAAGAACGATGGATGGTTTCCGGCACGGGTCTGCTCATAGGTATCACACTTTTCTACCTGATCATCTGGGAACCGGTACATATCGGCCTGCAACAGGAAAGACAAAAACAACAGGCACAAAACGAAATTTTAATGTGGATGCAACAGGCTGCCGCCGAAGTCAAAACATTACGCGCATCGGGCGGTCGCAGCACGATTCGTGATAAAAACAAACCGACGACCCTGGTTATCGAGCAGACCATCAATAACGCTGGCCTAAAAGCTTCCGTGAAGAAGATCGAATCATCTGGCAGCAACGGCGCAAGGGTGACTCTGGATGAAGCACCGTTTAACCAGATACTTGTCTGGTTAAACACGCTGGCAACACATAATAGCATACAGGTTATTAGCGCAAACATCGAACGCGGCACAAAACCCGGACGAGCTAATGCGCGCCTGAGTTTTGAACGGCCCTAAGTTTTGAGCGGCCCTGATTTTCGAATATAACCCAAGTTGCACAGTATCAAATACCCCTCTACACCTATGAAAAAAAGATATTATTTATTAACAGCTGCCATCTCATACTTCGTATTTCTGATCGCCACCATCCCGGCAAAACCTGTCATCGACCTGCTTAACGACAACAGCCCGGTAAGCATAGAAGGTGTTAGCGGAACGCTTTGGAACGGCAAAGCCTATACCATTTCATTTGAGGGCATACGATTAAAAAAGACCGAGTGGTCCTTCAATACCTGGAAATTATTTATCGGCAGTATCGCTATAGATATCAGCTCCAACTTTTCTGATAATGATGTCTCTGCAGAAATCGGCACCTCTTTCCTTGGCAGATACTTCATCAATAAGCTGTCCGCAAAAATTACTGCACAAGAGGCGGCACAGGTCGCGCAGATCCCTCTGGTTCAATTAGACGGCGTGATATCACTTGATATCGAGCATGCACAGTGGAAACCGGGTGAGCTGCCACTGGCAACAGGTGAGATAAGATGGACAGGTGCCACGGTGACCGTCACCGACACAGCCTCACTCGGCAATGTATCCATACTGTTGAACGAATCCGAACAACAGCTACTCAACGCTGAAATAAAAAATCAGGGCGGTGATATAAAGATTAACGGTACAGCCGAACTTTTACCCGAAGCAGACTATTCCGTTGAAATAAAGCTTTCACCAACAGCTACTGCAAACAACAACACAAAAAAAAGCCTCGGACTATTTGCACAGAAACAGCCTAACGGCGAATACCTGTTAAAAAAATCCGGTCCACTTAACCAGATAATGTAAATCTCTGAAATAAATTATGACTCAAAAAACTATCGATGGAATAAAAGTTACCAGCGAGAATAAATGCTCTTTTTGCACAGGTTCGATCTGCTGCACTTACGTAACTCAACACATGGAAACGCCGCGCTCCAAAGAAGACTTCCGCCAGCTGCTGTGGCAGGTGTCCCATCAGAATGTAAAACTATACAAAGACGACGATGGCTGGACCTTACTCGTCGAAGGCAAATGTCAACATCTGCATATCAATGGAGACTGTGGAATCTATCATGAGCGCCCTGATATCTGTCGTGAACACACCAATGATTACTGCGAGTTTGACGCACCATCTGAAGACGGCTTCGACCTGTATTTTGAGAACTATTTCGACCTGTTAAAATACTGCAAAAAACGCTTTAAATCCTGGGATAAAAGATAATTAAACTGATAATTTCACAGGATATAAAAGAGGACTCGTACCATGCAAAAAATTTCAAAATCGCAACGTGACCGCTTTAAGCTTATTACAGCTTTCCTCACTGTGGGCATAATCAGTCTGATTCAACCTGGATGTAATTGCTCATCTTCTAACGGCGGTACCTCGGCACCAGCAACTATCTCATCTGTATCGCCCATAAGCAGCAGCGCTACAGCACTGGTTGGCACAGCCGTTACTGCAGTATTTAGTATTGATATGAAAGACACGACTGTTGAAAGTGCATTCACACTGACCGTAAATAGTACTCCGGTACCCGCTACCGTGGCCTATGATGCAGCAAGCAAAACAGCAACACTTACACCTGCGGCAGACCTGGTCTCCGACACAGAATATCGTGCAACAATTGCTGCAAGCGTCGAAGACACTAATGGCAATACACCATTAAGCAACGACCATGTCTGGAGCTTCAAAATCAGTCCAGCCATGCTACTCGTTTCAAAAAATGCCAATGATGTCTCCAGCAACGACCTCACCAGAAATGCCGACATCGATTCAACCGGTCGATATATCGTTTTCGAGTCCGAAGCCAGCAACCTGGCTTCTGTAGCTACGACACTAGACCGGCAACACATATATCGAAAGGATACTGTCAGCGGTGATGTACTGCTGGTCAGCAGTGACAGAACTGGCCTGGTCGAAGCCAATACCTTTGCCAGCAACCCCAGCATTAGCAGCAACGGACGTTATGTCGTCTTTGAGTCGGCAGCTGATAACCTCGATGGAAACTCTAACGGCAATAATCAAATCTACTTAAAGGATCTGAGCAATAATGCTGTTAGCCTTATTAGTCGCAATACCAGTGGAATCCCTGATAATGGTTTTGGCGGTGCCAGCAATGCAAAAGTAAGCGATGACGGGCGTTACGTACTGTTCCAGTCATCTGACCGTGAGATGTCGGCAATTGATGGTGGTGGCCTCGCTCACATCTATCTGAAAGATATGAGTGATGGCACGGTCGAAATGATCAGCCGTAACGCTGCTAACACCAGGGGAGATGATGCCAGCAACAATCCTGATATGAACGCAGACGGCACACATATCGTATTTGAATCACTTGCAAAAAATTTTACTGCATCATCGAATGGACTTAATAATATCTATCATGT
>JADFWF010000043.1 GCA_015222965.1 Pseudomonadota bacterium
CTCGCAATGACACAAAAACTCTGCGTAACTCTGCGCTCTCTGCGGTGTAAAGTCTTTAATTCTTCAAGGTCTGCTAAGGCTCATCAACGGACAGTAGAGAAAAACGTATCTGTCAGACAAAACACAGGTTAATACTAATCTCTGAAATTATTAAACTGCAATGGCAGATCGATATCTGACGCTTTCAGAAAAGCCATCACCGCCTGCAGGTCATCACGCTTTTTACCCGTCACGCGTACCTGTTCACCCTGGATCGCAGCCTGTACTTTAAAT
The DNA here is from genome assembly GCA_015222965.1 of Pseudomonadota bacterium. Classification (GTDB taxonomy): domain Bacteria; phylum Pseudomonadota; class Gammaproteobacteria; order SZUA-229; family SZUA-229. The sequence continues at coordinate 274 of JADFWF010000043.1, forward strand.
TTCTTTTCCTTGATCATCTTGGTGATTTTTTTAGCGTCCTCTTTATCGATGCCATGTTTTACTGTAATCGTCTGGTAAGCACGTAATCCTCTTTCATCCACCTTTCCACGATCGAGGCAGCGATTATCGATGCCGCGCTTGGATAGTTTATTCACCATGATGTCGCGCATCTGTTTCAGTTGGAAATCACTGGCCGCTTCAAAAGTCATCTCATATTCTTTTAAAATGACTTTTGCATCACTGCCTTTAAAATCAAACCGGTTTGAAACTTCACGATTCATCTGATCAACTGCATTGGTTAATTCATGGCTATCGACTTCGGCAACGATATCAAAAGATGGCATGCAAATTCTCCGCTAACTGCTCTACAATAATAGATTAAAATGACAGGTGTAAATAAAACGCCAACAGTATATTACTATTTAAGATTACTATTCAAGGAATTTAAAAATGTCTAAATTAAACCCGGTTAATTTAATCATTGCTTTTGGCGCATTCAATGCATTTCTTGCAGTAGGTGCAGGTGCATTTGCCGCACACGGACTAAAAGATTTTTTAAGTGTCGAGTATCTCAATACATTTAAAACGGCTGCTGACTATCAGTTGATGCATGGTATCGGCCTGATCATAGTCGGCTTAATAAATAAACACGATACAAATCGCTGCAACATCGCTGCCGCTATCTTTATGTTTGTGGGTATTATTTTATTCAGTGGTAGTTTGTACGCACTTACACTGACCGGCACTAAATGGCTGGGCATGATTACCCCGGTGGGCGGCATTTGCTTTTTAATGGCGTGGTTAATCCTTGGCTTTAATTTTATATCCAGTCAGGACTGATACAAGCATGAGCAGCTTAGTAAAATTAGCGCGGACGTTTTTTATCCTGTATCGCTGAACAGATGCCGCGCATGATACTCAGTTCACGTTGCGTAGTTCCAGCCCGATTGAACAGACCCTTCAAACGCCGCATGACGATATCAGGATTATTTGTACCAAAAAAACCCAGGTACTCCAGCGCTTCATTCAGGTGTCCATACATACCATCTAACTGGCTCGAATTTGCCAGAGCATCATAGCGGTGTTTGTTGCCTTTGTGTTTTGTGACTCGGCTGTTCGTCAGAGCCATACGAAATTCATAACAGACCACCTGAACCGCCGCAGCTATATTTAATGAACTGAAGTCAGGATTTGTCGGAATATGCAGAAGTGCATTACATTTCTCCATCTCTTCATTGGTCAAACCGCTGTTCTCACGTCCGAACACGATTGCGATATCACCCTGCTCGATGTTTTCGAGTGCTTTCTGCACACATTCTCTAGGCTCCAGTATCGGCCATTCGATCGTTCTCAGGCGCGCACTGGTGCCCGCAACCCAGACACATCCGGAAATTGCCTCGTTCAGGTCTTTAACCACGATGGCATCATCGAGCAGGTCGACCGCACCTACAGAACGGCTTATCGCCTCCAGTGACGGATAATCTTCAGGTTCGACCAGTGTCAAACGAGACAAGCCCATATTTTTCATCGCCCGCGCGGCAGCGCCGATATTACCGGGATGTGAGGTATTTACCAGTACGATACGGATATTATTGAGTAGTGATGGATTTGTTTGCTGTCTCATGGCGCGTATTCTGCTATGCTACGCGCCAAATTAACACTGTTAATTTTCTTTTAATCAACGTTCTTTAAAAAACTGTCATGCAACCAATGGTAAATATAGCGGTACGCGCTGCACGTGCTGCCGGCGACATAATCGTCCGCAACATGGATCGACTCGATCGCCTCAAGATCGTCACCAAACAAAATAATGATTTCGTCAGTAATGTGGATCACATGGCTGAAGAAATCATCATCGCCACGATTAAAGAGGCCTATCCTGAGCATGGCATCCTCGCTGAAGAAAGCGGCACACAGGCCGAAGATTCAGAGTACCAATGGATCATCGACCCACTGGATGGCACCACGAACTACCTGCATGGCTTCCCGCAGTTTTCTGTCTCAATCGCATTAAAATTTAAAAATCGTCTTGAAGTAGGTGTTATCTACGACCCGATCGCGCAGGAGTTATTTACTGCCTCTCGTGGAAATGGCGCACTGCTCAACGATAAAAAAATTCGCGTGACTGGCCACAAAGGTCTGAACAACGCGCTGCTCGGCACCGGCTTCCCCTATTACGACCAGAGCTATCTCGATACCTACCTGGAGACCATGAAGGCCCTGATGCAGAAAACTGCCGGTTTAAGACGCCCGGGATCGGCCGCACTTGATCTCGCCTGGCTGGCAGCAGGCCGCATCGACGGTTTCTGGGAATTCAACCTGAAAGCATGGGATATCGCTGCCGGTGCGCTCATCGTAAGAGAAGCAGGCGGCATCGTCAGTGATTTTGAAAATAAAGACGGTTACCTGGAAAGTGGCGACATCATCGCTGCCGCGCCTAAGGTTTTTCCTGAGATGATTAAAATCATCCAGGAAAAAGTATCTGCCAGCGACTACCTTAAAAGATAGAAGTCAGCTTACGGCCAGAAGCGGAAGTCAAAAACAAAATCAAAAACTTTAAAAGCGATTCACCACAGAGGCACAGAGGACACAGAGGTTTTA
>JADFWF010000297.1 GCA_015222965.1 Pseudomonadota bacterium
CCTGATCTGTCCCCATGTATGTCCGCTGCTGGCCGATTACAGACTCAAAGTAATCAATAATGCGATAACAATCGAATATAACTAACCAGTGCCTCAACATCATCCTGACTAAGAATACCTTTCCATGCCGGCATAAACCGCTTCTTGCCATCAAGGATACTATTGGCTATTTCTTTATTACTCATGCTATTCGTCTCATTAGGATTAGTATGATCCATCGGCATAATCCCCATCAGGTTCGTCATAATGCCATCACCATCACCTTCGACACCGTGGCAGACCTGGCAATACTTCTGATAGAGCTGCATACCATGCTCAGGATCACCCATCAGTTCATATTTGCTGCGGCCCAGAAAACGCAGGTAGGCGATCAATGCCTTGACCTGTGATTCGTTGAACACATCCTTCCATTCCGGCATCGCTTCACTGAGAATGTTATGGCGGTCACGGCCGGTTATCGTCTGCCGGCCTTCTCCGGTGATGATCTTGGTGAGGATGGTATCGCTTCTGGAGCGTACCGTGGTATTCAGATCCGACGGAGTAATCTTCATCGCTTTTGCCAGGGGCCCGTCCCCTCTGCCATCGGTTCCATGGCATAACTGGCAGTAGGAAACATACAGCCGTCTGCCCTCAAAAGCAGCAGGCGGTTTAGCGTCAAATGGCTCAGCTGCTGCTTCAGGAACGCTTACTGCAATCAGCGTTAGCGCCATCATCATACGGATAATATTTTTCATACATTTCTCCCCAGTTAAAGCCCAAAACACTCGACCTGTCTTACTGAAAACCAACACCGATTATCCATCACACGAAGGACATATACAAACTCAGCAGACCTAAGGTAATAGCGATACCAAGAACGCCCATCACGATCGTACTGCCATGATTATTACGCCAGCCCCGAACTATCCAGTAACTTTCCAGACCAATAATACCAGCCGCTGCGCCATAAGCTATAAAGAGCCCTTTTTGCTCTATCTCGGTGGACAGAATAAACATGATGTAAAAAACAAATGCAACGACGATCGGCGTTAGCGAAAATATCCAGTCCTCGCCCTCACCCGTTTTTCTGCTGGTTTTAACCAGTTTCTCAAGCTTGCTCTCTTCTTCCATCTCACTTCCCCCCAGGAAATATAATTAAGAAAATGTAATTAACTCAAATTCTAACCATGTGTCAGAACTCGGTTATTGACCCTTGTCAATTAAAAAACCTGCCACATAAAACTATCGCATATCAGGTAATTCCTGTATTTCGGGTTATTGGGAAACAACTCAGGAACGGCCACTGACAGTCACTCTAAACAAATAGTTTGATTTTGTAAATTGGTGTACTTCTGCTATTGATGATGCACTTTTCAGAATTTCTTCTCCAACCTGCCGTGTTACACTGCCACGCCATGTTTAACACCTCAACGCGCACTCTCAAATTACTCGCCTCCCTGGTCTGGTATAGCGGTGCGATCGTGCTGTCTTTTAAAAGCGTCATAATGCTGACTGAAGCACATGCAATCAATCCAGAGCAGATAAGGACATGGTTAACCATCGTTGTCGGACTAATATTTGGAGTCATCAAAGCAAAATACCTGTTCACAAAAGTATGCATTAAAAATCTGAACAGGATCGATGCCCTAACAAAACCCAAACTCTGGGATTTCTATCGCCTACGATTTTTTTTCTTTCTGTTAACGATGATCGTTATGGGAAATTTTATCTCAAGGCATGCTCATGGGAATTACTCCATGCTCGTTAACATGGCACTCATCGAGATCTCTCTCGCTACAGCGCTGCTAGGCAGCAGTTTTTGCTTCTGGAAAAAGCGCTAAACAATTCAACACATTACTACAGCAAGCCTACTTGAAAACCTGACGCTTTTAGTCAAACGAAAGGCATAGTCAGGCAAGACTTTGCCAACTGTATTTCTTATACTTCAGCGAGTAGTAGTGGTAATGGAGAGCAACGATGATTGATTACAAAAACAACGATCAAAAAAACACAGCACCTCGTTTAACTGCGGAAGAATCAGATAACAGGCGTAGACGCCGATGGAAAAGGCGCATGAAAACGCGCGCCGCCATAATAAAAAAACAGCTGCAGACAGAAAACCGGTTTCATAAAGCCATGCGAGAAAAGGACACCACGACCGACCATTATCGCCGGTCATATCTACACTGGATCCTGCACCAGATGTTCAGTCTGTTTGATTATGAAACAGGCCTGCATGCCATCAACGATAAAGCAGCTTATAGGTCATGGTTATCTGCAAACAGGCAAAACCGGCACTATTAATGTTGACTGCCAGATAACTAAATATCAACAGCCAATAGTAAGCTTCAGTACAAACAAAAAAACAATACTCGACGTATATTAGTTCAAATTTCACCTGACAGTAGATGCCGCACGGATGGCTGCTGTTGAGTCTAAGCGGACAGTCAAAAACTTAAAAGCGATTCACCACAGAGACACAGAGGACACAGAGAAAAGCTAATAATGCTTCAAATGTCA
>JADFWF010000044.1 GCA_015222965.1 Pseudomonadota bacterium
CCGAGTCTGCCAGTTTCTCAGCTTTGGCTTTCAACATCTCATAGGCTGATTCACGGTCTACTACTTCATCATACCGACCTTTATAAGGTGATCTTGATAAATATTCTTTTCGTTCTTTATCGGTCAGTGGGCCAACGCGTGATTCGGGTGGTTTTATGTAAACGTGTTCGACCGGCGTTGGCCTTCCTTCTTCATCTAAGACGGAGACCAGTGCTTCACCGACACCAAGCTCGGTGATTAATTTTTCGGTATCGACCAGCGGGTTCTGCCTGAACGATGCAGCAGCAGCCTTTACCGTTTTTTTATCTTTTGGTGTAAACGCACGCAAAGCATGCTGAATTTTCATCCCAAGCTGACCAAGGATATCTTCTGGTATATCCATCGGACTCTGGCTGACGAAATAAACGCCAACACCTTTGGAACGTATCAGCCTGACGACCTGTTCGATTTTATCGATCAGAACATCGGCAGCATCATCAAAGATAAGATGTGCTTCGTCAAAGAACAGTACAAACTTTGGTCTGTCTGCATCACCTATTTCAGGCAGGTTTTCAAACAGTTCGGCGAGTAACCAGATTAAAAAACAGGCATATAACTTTGGTGACTGATGTATCAGCGTACTCACATCGAGCACGTTAACCACGCCATTGCCGGAAAAATCAGTCTTTATTAAATCATCCAGTTCTACGGCAGGTTCATTGAAGAAGTTCTCAGCACCCTGCTCATCCAGTATCAAAAGTTTTCTCTGAATCGCACCGACACTCGAAGACGATATATTGCCGTATTCGGCTTTTAACTCTTTTGCATTATCAGACATCCACAACAGCATTGCTCGCAGATCTTTGAAGTCGAGCAATAACCATCCATGATCATCAGCAATTTTAAAGCAGGAATAAAGGATCCCGCTCTGGGTATCGTTCAATTCGAGCAGGCTGGACAGCAACAGCGGTCCCATATCAGAAATCGTGGTACGAATATTATGCCCTTTAATACCAAACAGGTCCCAGAAGACGGTGGGGACGGCACGGAACTGGAAGTCATCGATTGCAAGCTGCTTTACCCGCGCATCAATCTTTGGATGTGGTTTACCAGCTGTCGCCAGACCAGAAAGATCACCTTTTACATCAGCAAGAAAAACTGGCACGCCTAAACGTGAAAAACCTTCCGCCAGGTTCTGCAGTGTTATCGTCTTACCTGTACCCGTCGCGCCAGCTATCAGGCCATGACGGTTAGCCATGGCTGCGTCCATCAAAAAATGACCAGAACCAGTACCACCAATTAGCAAACTCGGAGTATCACTCATCTAGTGTCCTATTATTTAAAAAGCAGGATGCAATTAAAACATGAAGTAAGGGAAGAACAATAAGGAACATACTGCATTTTAAGAGACAAGTAGTCAGACTCGACAACTGTTCCTGCGTTGTACTAACTATGTCCATCCTTGTGCCAGGGCGCCTCTGATTATTGTTTGAAACGATTATAGATAGACCCAACTCCGTCCCTGCCCTTACTAACCCTGTGCAATAAATTTAAAATACAGTTTTACGCTTGTTCCTTATTTAAAGCAAGGTCACCAACTTTATAAAAACACTGGGGTGACGTGATTGATTTGTAAAACTGAACCTCTAAATCTCACTAGCTGGCGCAATATCTGCAAACTCAATTGCAGAAGTAGAATCAACAAGATAAGAACTTAGCTTTTTTTAACCTAATTGTGGCAGTACTGATCGTCGCAACGGTTTAATAGCCAGAAAAATTAAAATAAACGCACTGACCCAGGAAACCATACCGGGCAGCATGGCATGCGCTTCACCCAGACTGGC
>JADFWF010000045.1 GCA_015222965.1 Pseudomonadota bacterium
ACATAAAAAAAGGTCCGCAAGCGGACCTTTCTTCAAAAGCTAAAACAGGTTTACCGTATCAGCTTTATTTTTTGCTACCTTATTTAGCCAGATAGTCACGATCTGATTGCTCAGTATCGCCCAGTGACCATGCGCCACGAGTTTTTGCATGGTTCACGGCAGCATCGATTTCAGATGCAGAAGCATTCTGGTCAATATCCAGAACCTGTCCTGGCATGATTAAATCAGCATCTTTAATCTTGTCACGGTTTGTTTTATAGATCAGTGGCCATTGGTAAGGGTCAGCATAAACTTCATCCTTACCTGAGATGTTCCACAGATTGTCACCGCGAACGACTGAATAACTGCTTACACGGCCACCTGCGCCACGCGCACCCGCTGCTGCAGCGCCTGCAGTCGCAGTACTGTCAGTATTTTCATTCAGGAATTTTTTGTTTTCAGCATCAGCCTGGGCAATGGCAGCTTCTGCCTGCGCTTTGGCTTTATTGGCAAGTGCAATCGCAGCTTCATAATCCTCAGCTGCAAGTTTACCTTCAGCTTGTTCGATTATTTTACCTGTATCACGCCATTCGGCATTTACAGCTTTGGCTTCGGCATTTGCCGCTTTGGCTTCAGCAATGGCTTGTTCAGCCAATACTGCGTCAGAAGTTTCATCAGTAGAAGCACAGCCTGTTATCAGACCTAAGCTTAAAAGGGCAACACTAAAAAGACGGGCAGATGTACGCATGGTCATAATTTCTCCAATAGGGACGTTTGTTATGTTTATATTTGTTTTGTTTATTTAATTTTATTTTATTTTGAAGGATTATAGACCTAAAAAGTGACAATGTAAGCATCAAGTGTCAATAAAATGACAATAAATATACCTAATGTTTATGGTAAAACACACGAATTCAGATAAAATCCAGAAAATTCAGAAAAAGAGGAAAAACAGTGAGTAAAAACGTCAAAATTTTGCTTAATCCAAAATGCACAAAATGCCGTCTAACTATGGATATTCTTAATGAAGAAGGCATCGATACGACCGTAGTAGAATACCTGAACACACCGCCAAACAGCGCTGAATTAAACGAGATACTCGACCTGCTTGGCCTGGAACCACGTGACCTGATGCGCAAACATGAAGCACCGTACAAAGACAACGATCTGGATAACCCGGAGCTGAGCCGTGACCAGCTCATCCAGGCGATGATCGACAACCCGATATTGATCGAACGCCCTATCGTCATCAACGGCAATAAAGCCACTATCGGCCGACCACCTGAAAAAGTACTGGATATCCTGTAATGCCGCTCTCAGATAAAAGCATAGACACAAAAACAGAAGTATTAGTGCTCTATTACAGTCCTGGCGGGACCACCGCTGAAATGGCGAATATTATTGCTCGCGGTGTCGAAGAGATCGATGGCGTACAGGCACGGATACGTACCGTACCCAGTGTGTCAACAACAATAGAAACAACAGAACCGGAGATACCTGATAACGGTCCACTCTACGCAAGCATCGATGACCTTACAGAGTGTGACGGCCTCATCCTTGGCTGCCCGACGCATTTCGGCAATATGCCTGCGGCGATGAAACATTTTATCGACAATACCAGCGCATTATGGATGGGTGGAAAACTGGTCGGAAAACCGGCTGCCGTTTTTTCTGCCAGCACCAGTATGCACGGTGGCCAGGAAAGTACCCTGATAACCATGATGTTACCGTTATTGCACCATGGCATGCTGATCGTTGGTTTACCCTATACAGAAACCGAGCTGTTCCAGACAAAAACCGGCGGCACACCCTATGGCGCAACCCGTCTGACAGATGACCTGGAAGAGACGCCGATCAGCGACGACGAGCGAAAACTCTGTCTGGCTATCGGCAGACGCGTCGCTACAACCGCTAAAAAACTATCATTATGACTCAGAACCAATATGTAAAACTCGGCCGCTGGTTAACACTGTCTGGCTATTTCTCACTGCTGTTCGGTTTATTTGCATGGCACCTGCTTATCGACCACACAGCCAAACACCTTATTTCTATCATCATCCTGGCACAGATAGGACCTTTGATGTTTCCTCTTATGGGTCTGCTTAAGGGCAAGTTATATACTCATGCCTGGTCGATGTATCTGGCGATTTTCTATTTTATCGTTGGCGTCTGGTACGCGGGCAGCAGTGAGGATTTGATGATTGGGCTTTATGTGATCTTTACCAGTCTGGTATTTTTTCTGGGGACGGTGCTTTATACGCGGTTTATGGGGAAGCAGATGCAGGCGATGGATTCTTCAGAGTAGTTTTTTGATTGTACTCACTTGTAGGGGCGGATTTCATTCCGCGATTTAGGTTTAGCTTGTGTTGATTGAGTTAGGGGTGGGTTGAGCAATAGTTACTGTCGATGTTTCGTTTGGCATCGCGGTATTCGCACCGCGATGCCTAACCAATAACACCAGATAAATGTTAAGAAAAAGGAGTATATATTGAGCATGCTCGTGCGAATAAATTATTCGGCATGTCCATATGCCTCACCCTTGCAGGGCTAACATTCAAATCGTTCCAGACGATTTAGTCGCATCTACTAGTGGAATAGAAAAAAATCGCGGAATGAAATCCGCTCCTACAGGTAAGTGCACCAATCGCGGTGCAAGAACCGCAACGCCTAACGAAAAATAATGAGTAAATATTAAAAAAGATAAACGAAGAGTTACTCTTCAGCAAACACAGACCTAACAAGTGGAATCGTCAACCGCCTCTGCATCGCCATCGACGCCTTATCCAAAACCGCCAACCGCTCAAACAATCCAAACATATCCCTCGGATAGCGCTGCATCAGATAATCCGCTACATTCTCAGGCAACTCCAGGCCACTCTGTCTGGCACGGTAGCTCAAGGCCTGGTACTTTGCTTTGTCTGAAAGATCCTGTAAGTGAAACACCGGACCCCACGACAATCTTGAACGCAGGTCCGGAAGTTTTACAAAGTTTTCGTCCGGCGAATGTGCTGAAGCAAGCATCAAACAGCCATTGTTTTCACGCACACGATTGATCAGGTTGAACAATGCTGTCTCCCAGTCCGAATCGATTAACCAGGTATCTATATCATCAAGACAGATCAGTTCTATCTGCTCAAGGCCATCAAATATATCGGCTGACTGACCTATGATTTCAGACTGTGTCAGATAGCAGACCGTGCGCTGATTTTTTGCTGCCAGATTGCAGCTTGCCTGCAGCAGATGACTTTTACCACGTCCTGGTTCACCCCAGAAATATAACTGTTTTTCACCTTTGGCCGACGCTGTTTGAGAAAACGTGGCTGTTTGTTGCGCGAGACCGACTGCCACAGAATTATTATCCACAACAAAACTATCGAAAGTGAATAACTCGCCAGGTTCGAAACCTAAAGGCAGTTGTGGATGTATTAATGCAGTCATCTGTGAAGACATTAATGGACGAGTTTATAATGATAGATCGTTGTCTGCGCGCTTTGCACTTCAGGCTGCTTATCTGGTTGCGGGCCCGGTAAGTTATCGATTTCATTGCTTTCAGGTGCGGCATTGGTAACCACATTTTCAGCCTGATCAGATGTTGCCTGTACATCCTGTTCAACCGCTTGATCACCTTCTGGCTGAACCGGCTCCTCAACTTGTGGTTTTAAGGGCATGGCTTTTACCAGTTCGGCATCATTATTTATCAGGTTTAAAAGATCATCTTCGCTACTTCTCAGCGTGATTTCAAAGATGGCGTTCTGACCATCCACTTTTAATGGAACAGCTGCTTCTACTGCGCTTAACTCACGCAGGTAATTTTCAAGCTTACGATATTTTGTAATCGAATTAACCGCCTGCACTTCCAGTTGTACCGTCGCCAGTTGCTGGTTTTTACCGGTGCCATGAATGGCAAATACCAGACCCATCGCATCAGCGGCCTGATCAACCGCTTTATTTATCAGCTGGTTATAGTCGGCTCCCTCTATACTCCAGTGCCTGTTGCTGCTTCCCATCAGCAGACTCCAGCTGCTCTGCCATTCTTTCCCATTCCATATCAGACTGCCTGTCAAAGAAGGTCCTCTGCCATACCTCTTCGATGCGGCGGTGACCGGATCTTTAAAACCACCGCGGATATCAGCTACTTTTAATTTTTTCCTGTCCTTATGATCATACAGCGGCCAGCGCTCAGGGATGCCGCGTCTGTGCAGCGCCTCTTCAGCTGATGTTTTTATCAGGGACTTGTCAGCGTCTTTTAGTACATATTCATTTCTGCCATCTCTGATCGCCAGCCAGACGATGACCTCTGCACGATGCTCACCCCACACGGGATAGCCATTATCACGCAGATATTTTTCCATAGAGCTGCCGTTATATTGAATTTTTAAACGATGACCTAATACCCTACCTCCTTCATCTGTGGTCGGGTTTTCAACGGGGTCATAGCTATACTGCTTGATATAACGACTTGCGGGCGGACGTTTTAGCTTATCCATCACGATACTGTCACCCGAGATACGGATAAATACTTCATCCAGCCCTTCTTTGAATACCCGCCAGCGAGTATCTGCTGACTCATCGACCACCAGAACATCGACATCATATAATGCAGCATTGCTGGCAATAGCAAGCGGATTTATAAGCAGAAATAAGCTGATGAAAACGAATATTTTCGTTTTAAGATTAAACATTTGAGGCATGGACATGAGAAATATATACGGGAATTTATACAAATAATGACTAACAAAAGTGTACAATAACACATCTTTTTACACGAAGACCAACTGGTCTTTTCACAGCCAAATCTGATGCCTACAAATCAATCAAAATCATTAAGTTACCGTGATGCGGGTGTCAATATCGATGCCGGCAACGAGTTTGTCGAAAAAATAAAGTCCAGCGTTGCCAGCACTAACCGGCCTGGCGTCATGGGCAGTCTCGGTGGCTTCGGCGGTCTGTTCGAACTTCCCGAAGGTTACAAACAACCGGTACTGGTATCCGGCACCGATGGTGTCGGCACCAAGCTTAAACTGGCGATCGACCTAAATAAACACGACACCATCGGCATCGACCTGGTCGCCATGTGCGTCAACGATATCCTGGTACTGGGCGCCGAACCGCTGTACTTTCTAGACTACTACGCCACCGGTGAATTGAACACCGAGATTGCCGCCAGTGTTGTCGAAGGCATCGCTGAAGGCTGCCGCCAGTCGAATGCGGCATTGATAGGCGGCGAGACTGCTGAGATGCCTGGCATGTATGGCAAAGGTGATTACGATCTTGCCGGCTTCTGTGTCGGCGTGGTCGAAAAACAAAAAATCATCGACGGCTCTAAAGTAAAAGCCGGCGACGCCATGATCGCTATCGCATCTAGCGGACCGCATTCCAATGGTTACTCGCTGGTACGAAAAATTATCGAGGTCAGCAACGCAGACATCAATGCCTCATTCGGTGATAACAAACAAACTTTGGGCAGCGCCCTGCTGGCACCGACAAAGATTTACGTCAAAGCCATCCATCAGTTACTGGAAACTTTTGATATCCATGCCATGGCGCATATCACCGGCGGCGGACTGCTGGAAAATATTCCCCGTGTATTGCCTGAAAACGCACAAGCGTTCGTTGATACCAGCAGCTGGCAGCTGCCAGAAGTTTTTCAGTGGCTGCAGGATAACGGCAATGTAGAGATCAATGAGATGTATCGTACCTTTAACTGTGGTGTTGGCATGGTGCTGATCGTTGATGCTGACGATGCAGATACCGTGGTAACGACACTCAATCAGAACGGCGACAGTGCATGGCAGCTAGGTACGGTCGAAGCTGGCGATAAGGATCAGGTTATTTTTAAATAACAGCTCTGTCTGAATCTGCCGTGGAAAAAAGGAAAACATCACTAGTCGTTCTTATTTCTGGTTCTGGCAGCAACCTGCAAGCAATAATCGATGCTATAAAAAATAGCGGCCTTGATGCAGAGATAAAAGCGGTTATCAGCAACCAGGCAAACGCCACCGGTCTGGAGCGCGCCAGCAGAGAAAATATCAGGACCCA